>JBGAWU010000463.1:0-1723 GCA_044227425.1 Methyloglobulus sp. | reverse complement strand
TTTTTTGGCGAAAACTTAATGATATCCACCAAGTGGAAATGAGCAACTTTTTTATCATCTCAAAATGCACCACGGGTAATCCCATATAAGTTAAGCCTTTCGACGTACGCCGGGCAAAGTAAAAAATTGATCCCGTTCGTGACGGATTTATCGAGCCATGAACGGAATCAATTAAATTAACGGTTTCTCCTGTTAAATTTGGCGTTATTTTTTTATCAATTCCTCCCACCAAATGAGAAAGTTTTTACTTTAACTTAACCGGTAAGATGTTCAGGTCATACGTAACGTCCTGCACTACGGTATCACCCGCCTTTGCTACAAAGTGGAGTGCATGCGCCCCCGCGTCTAAAGAACGGATCACAGCGTAATAACCTTCATCAACGGCCGGCGAATAAACACCTGCCGGCACTTGTCCAACCCCCGCCGCTATGCAGGGTTCATCGAATACGTTGTGTTCCGGCAAGGTGACCGCAAAGACAACAGAACTTACCCGCTTAACAAATCTAACCGGTTTTCCGTCCAACGTTACCGAGGTAAAAGTAATTTGGTTTGTCCCATCGGCAACAAACTTCCTTAGATCAGCCAAAGGGATACTATCCGGGCCTTGGCAGACGTTGGGACTGTCAAAGAACATATTATTGACAATAGGGAAAAACAAGGTTTTGTCTTGCGGGATCGAACAAGTCCTAGTGGCGGCTCCTTGCCCTAATATACCCGCCAAATACCAGATAGGACCATTTTGGCCGACCATGCAATTTTCGCCGGTTGTATCCAACATCGGATTAGTGTCGACAGGTATGGATAACGACCACTGCCACCAGCGCGCGCTGAGCTGTTTAAGCGCATCCGAATTCCGGTCGGCAGCAGAAACCTGGTAACTCGGCAACAAGAATACGAGCAAAAGGATTACTGCGTAACTGTAATAATGTTTGGCATGAGTTTTCATTTTTCTACCTCTTGTTATTGTAATTTTAGTCGCTGTAGGACGGAGGTTTAGGCTCCCCAAATAAAACCCTCTAAATTCAACATAACTTTGTCCGTGCGCCCCACACCCTGAAGGCTTACGCCCTCCCCTCTTTATTTATGGCTTTAACCAAAATAAAGAATGCGATCGCAAACCGAAAACATTGGTACGAAAAAACGTAACAACCGCTATACATTTATCGTAAATGCATCCACTTGCTCCGATTTCTTTATACGCTGTGCTAATTATCTGGTTTTGATTTAAATCAAAGTATCTATGGACAGAAACCAGCTATTTTGTCGCGGTGAAATTAGATATTTGAGCGCTTTAAACGGGAAAGAACACAATTGAATGCGTAAATTTATTTATGATGTATTTTATCGCCCCGCGAGGATAGCGGGAAAACTGGCATGTCCAGGCGATGCTGGAACTATATAAATAGCTACGTGCCCGATTGATGGTAACGGTTTAATTCTGCCACAGCCATTTTTTGAAACGAATCGTTAAATAACTTGACCCACAGGTTCATCACGAAATAACCGTACGGCAATACCGGGCCTTGGTTTGAATAGGGGATTTCGTAGTAGCGGCTATTCTCGTCCTGATGATGGCCGATATGGTGGGATAAGCCGATCAAGGCGTAACGGCTTATCCATGAAGGACTAACCCAACCGTAACTGTTACCGAATTGGCCGTCTTCCAAGCCCCAGTGCTGAAAATAATTCACCGTCTCCAAAATCCTGATGGCCACTAACGCTT
>JBGAWU010000462.1:0-1923 GCA_044227425.1 Methyloglobulus sp. | reverse complement strand
TTGAGTTTGAGGTAAAAATGCAGTTTGCGGAACAATTCGCCACACCGGTCCATGGCAATCTGGGCGGTTATTTTCAACGGGTTAACGACTTTAACGACAAATTTTTTGTCCGGTGGGGCAAAATTGATTTTGATATGTGGCACGGCGTACAGGCTAACTTGAAAGTTATCCTGAAGGTTTTCCGGGAACATGGCATCCAGGAAAACTATATTGTCGACACCGATGCCCACGATATTTATTGGGACCGCCATAAACGTAGTACACGGGATTTTTACATCCACCCGTTTTCGAAAAACTTCGGTCATATCAATTGCATCAAGTTTTCCTTTATCGTTCATCTGGATGAGCGTTCCATTCCTTCGGAGAAGGAATATATTTTTATGGATTGGCATCAACTTCAAGACGACCATCCACAAAACCGGCACATTACCCATGACTGGTCTACACCGAACAGCTACCGCTCTTACGAACTCAATGCTGGGGAGTTACAGTCTGATTCGGACTGGTACAACCATCATTTCGGTTCGTTAAATCTAGTCCCCAAATTTACCAAGGGACAGTTGTATCACCCTTACCATCCCAAACGTTATATTCACGACCTGATCGATAAAGTCATCCGCAGCAAATGGGAAAACCCGAATCGTTTCTGTACACTCAAGGTCTGCGTCGACTGCATCGACGACACCGATTTCACCAACCACCTGATGCACGCCCAGGCCTGCGGCGTCAGGGTGCAGTGCATCGTCGACTGGCGCAAGATGACCTTGACCAACAGCGAAAGTTATGCCCGGTTGAAACGGTCAAGAATCGAATTATTGGGTGTGTTTTGCAGCCCCAAGCATCATTTGATCGAAGTCGAACCGGACATGCACACCAAATTCATTATCTTTAATGATGAGGATTGCATCCTGGGTTCGTTCAATATTACTTTCGACCGTTGGTGGGCAAACTGGGAATCCGGCATGACTTTTCATTCCAAAGGCGTGTGCCGTTTACTGGACAATATTTTCCAAAGCCAGCGCGGCGGCGTCATCCAGCGCTACGGTATCGACCCGTTAAGCCCGTTCAACCTGCTCTACACTTTCGGACGACATTACATGAGCAACGGACACTATTACCGTCCGCACCATGCCATTTTGGCGGAAATCAATCGCGCCCGGCATTCTATTAAGGTGTCGCTGTTTTTGATCGGCGAATTATTGGGCGACCATCACGACAGCGTGGTCAATGCCCTAATTAACGCCAAACATCGCGGCGTTTATGTGCATATCCTGTTCAACGGCCATCTCGCCAGACAGGGACGCATCGGCATCGAGCGTACAATGCAGGAAGAACTGAACCGCCCTTTGTTACCCGCCGTGCAACGGCTGAAAGATGCCGGGATTGCTATCGGCTTGGTTTACGGCCAGGACGATCATCCCGTACCTTACTCCCCCATCCATTCCAAGTATTGCATTATCGACGACTACATCGTGCTGGAAGGCAGTTTCAACTGGTACAACACGTCGGTGTTTTCCCACGACCTGTTGGTGGTCGCTGCCAATTACGAGGTCGCAAAGCCATATCTTTATGAATTCGAACAGATTCAACGCTCCTTCAGGGTTTATTACTGATAACAGCGCTAAAGAAAAAGCTTTTTCAATGCAGCAAAATATCGTAACCATAGCTTTCTTCGTGCCTTTTAGGATCCTCGATTAAAAACAATCCGATAAGCCGCAGTAGGTATTCATACGTATTTAACTCTGTAACAGTTTCCTTAGAATAGCCATCAACAATTAAATTTTCATAGTGAATGAGTTTTGATCCAGCAAACTCATTCCTACGGAACTAGTTGGACTCTGATTTTCATATCATGGCTTTTAAAGTTTGGATAAATTCGATTTTTGACGGATTTAAACAAACTGCGCCATGATGGATAAAACT
>JBGAWU010000461.1:0-1932 GCA_044227425.1 Methyloglobulus sp. | reverse complement strand
AGGAAAAAGGCTTGGCAGAGTTTGCCGAAAACGAACGCACACAGGCCAAAAACCCCTTGCCTGGCGGGCCTTTCAAAGATTTTCTGGCGATGTTGCACCATATCCAGCGGCAGTTCGACCCTGAACTATCACCTATCAGGACGGCCTTGGTTACGGCCCGCGCCGCACCTGCCCACGAACGGGTGGTCAGGACGTTGCGGGCATGGGGTATCCGTATCGACGAAGCACTGTTTCTGGGTGGTATGTCGAAAGGCGCGTTTTTAAAGGCGTTTGGGGCGGATATATTCTTCGACGACCAACAAGGCCACTGCGAATCGGCTTCTGAGCATGTCGCCGCTGCGCATGTGCCGCATGGAATCACCAATCAAAAGCGGCAGAAATAATAAAATGCCCGTTGGTATTTTCGTTCGGAACATGGGAATGCGAAAAATAACCTAAGCTATAACAGGTTGTTTCGCTTCTGCGCCCGCTATTTCTTTCACGAGTTTAGGTACAAGATAGCCGGGCATTCGGTTCTGGATTTCCTTTATCAAAGCAAGCGCTTTTGCTTCAGATACTTCAAAATGCCCTGTCCCGCTCGCTTTATCCAGGGTGTGCAGGTAATAAGGTAAAACTCCGATGTCGAAAAGCCGTTCGCTTAACTCGCACAAAGCCGTTGCATTGTCGTTAATGCCTTTTAGCAATACGGATTGATTTAAAAGCGTAATGCCTTTATTCGTCAGCTTAATGAATGCGGCAATAACCCTGTCGTTGATTTCATTGGCATGGTTACAATGAACGACAAGAACCACCCGTTTGCCGCAATTGACCAAAGTTTCGACAAACTCATCGGTTATGCGCGCCGGTAATACGATGGGAAGCCGGCTGTGTATCCTGATCCGCTTAACATGTTTTACCGGCTTTAGTCGGCTTAGAAGCTGGTTTAACCGTGAGTCGTTCAGTACTAATGGATCGCCGCCGCTCAAAATGACTTCGACTATGCTGTGATCGGACTGGATATACTCAACCACTTGGTGTTCTTGCCTTTTCCCTATCTGTAACTCGTTATAAGGAAAATTTCGGCGGAAACAATATCGGCAGTTAATTGCACAACTGCCTGTATTAATTAATAAAACGCGGCCATGATATTTATGTAATATCCCCGGTAACACGGCGGCATTTATATCGCCGACAGGATCATTGCCATAGCCGGGATAATCAATCAGTTCGTCATTGATGGGTAGCACTTGCCGCAATAACGGATCGTTAGGGTTGCCTTTTTCCATGCTGGCGGCAAAGTTGACCGGCACACGTAACGGAAATTTTTTTTCGGCTTCGGTAGGTGCCGGTAATTGTTGCGGTGATAGCCCAAGGTAGTCGCATAAATCCTCGATTGTTGTGATGCATTCGGAAAGCTGCTGTTGCCAATTAAGGCTGAAATGAAGGCTGTCGGGTCGTCTATTGGACATTAAGGGCTAATTAGGTTTCTGTAGAGGTCAACGTCTATTATAATGCCGCAATTTACTTTATTGATTTGATTAGAGGATAGAATGGCTGTTTATAGCACCAATGAGTTTAGAGGCGGATTGAAGGTCATGTTGGACAACGATCCCTGTGCGATTATAGAGAACGAGTTCGTCAAGCCGGGCAAAGGCCAAGCATTCAATCGGGTGAAAATTCGGAACCTTAAAACCGGACGGGTCATCGAGCGGACATTCAAATCCGGCGAAACGCTGGAAGGCGCGGATGTTGTCGATGTTGATATGCAATATCTTTATAACGACGGCGAATTCCGTCATTTCATGGTGCCGGATACCTTTGAACAATATCAGGCTGATGAAAAGATCGTCGGCGATGCTACCAAATGGCTGAAAGACCAGGACGCATGTACCGTCACATTGTGGAATGATACGCCGCTGGCGGTTACCCCTGCCAATTTTGTTGAATTGGAAA
>JBGAWU010000460.1:0-1981 GCA_044227425.1 Methyloglobulus sp. | reverse complement strand
CGTCTGTCATTTAGACTGGGTGGCGGTTTAAGCTAGCAAATACCTATTTTTTAGGTTTAGTAATGGTCAACAGTAAGGGAGCCGTTTGTTTTCAGCCCATTCAAAGACGAATCGACAACTAAATTCCCGTTAGCCGTTTACTAAAGAATAAAAGTAGCAGATTGCAGAATTAATGAAAGCCGACAGATAAATAAAGGGAATAAGCTAACCGCAGCAAGGCTTTCATCGATTCTAACCGGGAAGGGAAGCGTAACGCCAGTTGGTTGCGCTTTATCGCCTATTTTGCTGTGCGCCCATGACACTAACAACAGTCTGAGCGTGAAAGGGTGCGTACAAACTTAAATTCCCTTGCTGTTATTTTCCATTCGCCGCAAGAATTCTGTCATGATTTGCCGGTACAACTCATCACCTAAATATTTGTCTTCAATGCCGCGGTCGATATTCGGATTGTCGTTGACTTCGATCACGTAGCCTTTACCGTCTTTTTCTTTCACATCCACGCCGTAAAGTCCGTTGCCGATGACTTGGCTGGCTTTTAAAGCGGCATCCAGCACACTTCTGGGCGCTTCAAAAGTCGGCATGGTTTCAAAGTGACCGCTGTCGGTGCGTTTTTCGCCGTGCCGATAAATCTGCCAATGGTTTTTTACCATGTAATACCGGCAGGCATATAAGGCTTTGTTGTTGAACACCCCAATACGCCAGTCAAAATTTATGCAGTATCCATGTTCTCGGCGACGGCACTTTATGGGTACGGAATAAATCGGCTAAATAGACCTTATTGGTGCAACGCAGGATAGAGGTCGGGTCGTCGATAACGACCAGGCCTTCGGCTTCCGCTTTTTTGGCAAACCGGTAAGTATGGTGGTCGATGGCTGTGGTTTCGCGGATAAATAAGCCGTCGAATTCGGGCAGCCTTGCATAATGTTGCTGGGTGATCAATTCAACTTCGATGCCAAGTTCACGGCCTGCGCTTATGAATTTTTTGAGCGCGCCCCGGTTGCTCGGCGGCAAAGTTTCAGTAGGGCTGACCAGGATGGCAAGGTCGTAGCGGACAGCCTTGCGCGTCCGGCTTTTGCGCCATACTTTTTTGCTGAATTTATCCAGTGCCGTTGCAAAAAAGGTTTCGTTTGCATCATTAAGGTCGCGGTGTGAGACGGCTTTGAGGTCGGCGATTTCCCATTGTTGCCCGTAACTCAGCGTAATTTCCATGATCGGGCAGGAAAAACGTTCGAATAGCAGTCGCGCCAAGTCCTGAAAATCGGGTTCTTGAGTCGTACCGAAAAAACTGAGTACTTTTATCTCGTCGTTTTTGTTACGATCCTTTAAGACCCGTTTGAGCGTTTGCGATAAATCTTCGAGTTGAAGCTGGTATAAGGCTTTTTTCTCGATGTCGTTCAATACCTTGACCGACGGTATAACATGATGGCCCCGTGCTTCGGCTAATAATGAGCAGTAATAGCCATCAGATAAATACGAATAACTGCCGCAAAGATTGATGATCCGAACCCGGTTTTCAGTATCTTCTTTTTCTGTGGCAAGATAAGTTTCGAATGTAATGACTTGGTCGCTAGGGTAATAGGGGCTCCAGTCGGATAATGAATCAACCACCAAAAGGGTTCGAGCCATGGGTAACGTTAATCTCCAAAAAAATTGCGAAATAAGGTGACGGTTTACACAGAGACAGGCTTAATAAAAGCAATGACGCGACTGAACGTGCGGCCATGAATTCCCTTCCCGTGGGCTGAGGTACAATAAAATAACCAAACTGACCCGAGGCTGAATTGCTATTCCCCTGATATTTTATTTTGATACTAGACCTGATTAATTACAAAGAGTTTCTCCAAGCATGGTCTAATATCAGGGGATAACGCCAATAACCTACAAAGAACATCGGTACAAACCAAATGACCGCCTATGTAAGCTATTCCCCAATCGATACCACCATTTTCCCGGAGTCATATTTTTCGGCAAGAAAGGCGTT
>JBGAWU010000045.1:0-10856 GCA_044227425.1 Methyloglobulus sp. | reverse complement strand
CCGTCATCTCAGGGTCGAGCTGGTCGCGCAATTGGTCGAAATAAGCAATTTCCAAACGAGTGCCGTGCTCGACGATTCCGCTATCCGGCTCCAGTTGTTTTAGCAAAAGGCGCAATAAGGTCGTTTTACCCGCACCGTTTGCGCCGATAAGCCCGATTTTATCGCCCCGTTGTATGGTCGTGGAAAAATTTCGGATGATTTGGCGTTCGGGATAACTAAAAGTAATGTCTTTTACTTCGATCACTTTTTTACCCGACGCATCGCCGCTTTCCAGTAGCAATTTACTGGTACCTTGCTGAAGCCGACGTTGCGCTCGTTCTTTACGCAATTTTTCCAGCGCCCTGACTCTGCCTTCGTTACGGGTTCTCCGGGCTTTTATACCTTGCCGTATCCACACTTCTTCCTGCGCTAATTTCTTATCGAATTCGGCATTTTGGTTGGCTTCATCTTCCAACGCCGCGGCTTTACGCCGGAGGTAGTCGTCGTAAGTTCCTTGCCACGAAACAAGATTGCCGCGATCCAAATCTACGATTCGTGTCGCCAAGTTTTGCAAAAAAGCCCGGTCATGCGTGACGAATAACACGGCGCCGTCAAAATTGAGCAATTGTTCTTCCAACCAAGCAATACTTTCAAAGTCAAGGTGGTTGGTCGGCTCATCCAGCAACAAGACTTGTGGCTCGATCACTAACGCTTTGGCGAGCGCCACACGCCGCTTCCAGCCGCCCGATAAATCTTTGATAAGGACATCGGCAGGTAAACCTAGTTTGCTTAATGTCGTCTCGATTTTTGTGTTGTAATGCCAACCGTTTTCAGTTTCCAAGCGATGTTGCAATTCACCTAATTGCTGTAACGCTTTAGGATCGTGATAATCCATGGCTAATGAGAAAGCATGATATTGGGCAATTACCGAGCCTAAATCGCCCAATCCACTGGCAACGGCATCGTAGATGGTGGCTTCGTCGGGCAAATCCGGCGATTGTTCCAGCCAGGCCAATTTCAATTCCGGTTGCCGCCAAATATCTCCTCCATCCGGGTAAATATTACCGGCGATGATCTTCATCAGAGTGGATTTACCCTCACCGTTCCGACCTAACAGACCAACTCTTTCCCCCATATCCAACTGAAAATTTTCCTTGTTGAGAAGTGAATGGGTGCCGAAGGCAATTGAAATATTGGATAAACGTAATAAGGGCATCAGTTGAATATTAATAATAGATATTCAACAATTATACCGGACAAATGGGAGATGGTCTTACCGATCAGATAAAACCGACTGCCCGGCAACTGTTCCAGTTATCTTGCCAAATTTTAAGCACGGCATGGCTTTGCTCCCCATTAAACCGTCTTATTTTGGCCAGTCTTTATGTTGCAAATAGCGGCGTAAAAAATCCAGCGTCGATAATGCTGCCATCTGTTGTTTACGCTTGGCATCTCCCGAAATCAGTTTTGTTGTTTGTGTCCATTTATCTTTTTCAAACAAGAAATTAAGTAACCTGATTGCGCCTTCCTTATCTTGCGGCGCTCCATCAACTTCGTCCGTTAATTGAAGGATTGTTATATCGGCATCAGTTGAATTTTGTATCGCGGCGGCAATTTGTTTGGCTACTCCATCACTATCTCCCAAGTGATTGCCTAGATCAAACGCTTTTTTTATTGCCCCAATTGACCGGTAATAAAAAGCGCCCGCTAACCAAGGCGCGCCATTTATCTTCGCGGATAATAAACCTTGGCTCGCCGTTTCGACGAGCGCCACCGTCTTGCCGTTTAATCCCATCAACTGATCGACAATCGACACGAGATCGACGGGCTCATCCCCCGGGTTCTCGATAGCAAATACAGGTGTGCCTATCGTGTTAGCTACAGAATTAGCGAGGGTTTGTATTTGAGATTGTGAGTACGTTGCCGGAAATAGCAGCTTAATTTGCACTTCGCCTACTTGCGCACGAAATCCAAGTTGGACATCAGTCGGGATGTCGATTGTATTAATGCATTCCTGAAGTTCTGACTCCCCGATGCCGGCAGTTTTAACCGTAAGCAATTGATGCGGTTGTAACGCGTAGTGGCTTTCCATCATGGGCCTAACGTGCGCAATATATAGTTGCCGCATTTCACTCGGTACACCCGGTAAAAACCAAAACCTGCAACGTCCGGATTGCATAGAAAAACCGGGGGCAGTTCCCCAATGATTGTCGAGACGTACGGAACCGTTGGGCAATAGCGCCTGTTTCCGGTTACATTCCGCCATTTGGCGCTGGCGCTTTTCGAAATATTGCTGTATTTGTTGGTAAGCGGTTCCATCGAATTCCAAAGGTATGCCAAAAGCCCTGGAAACGGCTTCGGCAGTCAGGTCGTCGCTGGTCGGCCCCAAGCCACCGGTACAGATACAGCAATCGGCGCGTATCGAAATTTCCGTTAAAACCCGGACCAAATCATCCAATTTATCGCCAACGGCAGTGTGCCGCATAACGTTAAAACCCATTGCAACCGTTTCCTGAGACAACCAAGCCGCATTAGTGTCAGCGATTTGGCCGGTTACAACCTCATCGCCTTGCGATAAAATTTCCAATAACGGATTCATGTTAAAACTTATTAATCAAGATTTCGTACCAAAATGGCAATGTGACCAGGCTCAAGCCTGTTGTGACCGTTACCGCCATAGCGTAAAGCGAACTGTCTAGCCGAAAACGGTCGCATAAAACAATACCAATGACCATGCTGGGCATTGCCAAATCCAATACCGACGGGGCTTTATAATTGTGCGCCATCGGTAGTTGACTGACTAAAGCAACCGCAAAAAGCGGCATGAGGAATAGCTTAATAACGATAACCGGTATTATGTAGGGAATATTTTTAAACTTGATCGATTTCCAGCTTAAGGCCAATCCCAATGAAAAAAGCATTAACGGTACGACAGCAGCTGAAAGTAACTTTAACGTCCCGGTCAACCAAACCGGTGCGATTAACCCGTTCAAATTTAAGAATACGGCGCACCCGGCAGCCCAAAACGGCGGCGCATTCAAAAACGTCCATAACGGTTGGGCTTTTTCGTGGCTATCTTCCCCAAAATGCCGGACAACTGCGATACCTAAAGTGAACAACAACGGCGAAGTTGCAAATAGGTCGATTTGTATCACCACCGATCGCGCCCAGCTACCGAACGTTTGCTCCAGCACCGGCAGCCCCAGATAAGTAACATTCGGAAATGCCGAAGCCAGCGCTACCGCCCCCATACAACGATTTTCAAATTTGAGGAGCGTACCCAGCAACCCTATACACAATAAACCGAATAATATCGTAGGGACAACTAATACCGTAAACTGGAGGGATTGCCGACTGATCTCCGAAGACCACAACACCTCCAAAACCATCATTGGTAAAAAAAAATAATACACCACCGAGGTGAGAACCTTTCTCGTCTCTTCCGCACCAAGCCCAAGCGGCTTAAAAATTCGCCAAAGGATGCCGCCGGCCATAAGAAAAGACATCTGTATCAATGTAGAATGCATATCGAACGTTTAATGTTTTCGGTGTTGGTTTAATCATTCACAATTAAATTCAACTTTCAGTAATATAATGCTAACTTTATTTTGACTTATCTTTGTGTCCAAAATGATAAGTTTTTTACAGACCCATCTTTTTTAAATTAAACCGGACTATACAAAACTACAATTATTAATGTCCTTAACTTCTCAATGACACTCGACCCTTCTTTTACTTCTTCTTATCTGGTTGCTTTTGCAATGGGCCTCGCCACCAGTTTACATTGCGTAGGCATGTGCGGCTCAATCATCGGCACACTGACATTAAGTTTAAGCCCGGAAGTCCGTGGGAACAAACGCCTGCTAATCCCTTTTGTCTTCAATTACAACTTTGGTCGGATAACCAGTTATACCTTGGCAGGAGCTATCGCAGGCATTGTCGAGTCATTCATTCCCGCACCGGTTACTGAAATTAACGGCTACAGGATATTACAAATCTTTTCGGCCTTAATTATGGCGAGTGCCGGATTTTATATAGCCGGATGGCTGCCCCGCTTCGCTTACATTGAAAAGGCGGGCGCTCATTTTTGGAAATTGATTGAACCGTACGGGCGAAAATTAATTCCCGTGAAAGATCCTATCCAGGCTTTTTTATTCGGACTTGTTTGGGGTTGGTTGCCGTGCGGCTTGGTCTATACCGCCTTAGCGCTTTCCCTTACAACGGGCGATATTGTAAAAAGCGCCATTACCATGTTTTCATTCGGCTTAGGTACTTTACCTGCCGTTATGGGAGTCGGTATAATGACCAGTATACTGACGCGGTTATCTAGGATGCAACGGTTTAAACAGGTCGTAGGCTTGTTCATGATTACCTTGGCATTATTGGCCGCCATGCCTTGGTTGAATCCCATGGCAATAATAACAACACATACAGGGCATTAGAGAGGAAGCTATTATGGATCACTTTAAAGCGATTATTGGTCAATCCCCTGCACTCGACGCATTAATCCGCAGCGCCCGGATTGCCGCCGCTACGGACGTCACCATTTTATTGAACGGTGAAACCGGCACCGGCAAAGAAGTGCTGGCCAACGCGATTCAAAAATCCAGCCCTCGCGCCAATAAACCGTTTATTACGGTGAATTGCGCCGCATTACCCGAAAGCTTGATTGAATCGGAACTGTTCGGCCACCGTAAAGGCTCATTTACCGGCGCTACCGGCAACACCCAGGGATTATTCCGGGCGGCTCATGGTGGTACAGTGTTTTTGGATGAAATCAATTCTTTGCCTATTTCAGTTCAAGCAAAGCTGTTGCGGTTTATCGAGTCGGGCGAATGTCTGGCGGTAGGCGATACCGAAACTTATACGGTTGATGTACGCATTATCGCCGCAAGCAACTCCGACTTAAACCAGCAAATCGCAAACGGCACATTTAGGCGGGATTTATACTTCAGGCTTAATGTTGTTCCTTTGGATCTCCCGTCCTTATCGCAAAGGATCGGTGATATAGAACTGTTAATCAATCACTTTATGAAGCTGCTAGAAGCTGAGCATCAGATTAAAGCCCCTCAATTTAGCCATAAGGCATTGAAGCTACTTAAAAGCTATGATTGGCCGGGCAATATCAGGGAACTTAGGAACCTTTGCGAGCGGCTTTGTATTTTATTGTCCGGTAAAATAATCGAGCCTGAAAATTTACCGTCAGAGTTCAATGCCCAGCAACCGGCTATCTTATCCCTACCCCAATTCACGTTGCCTTCATCCGGCATTCACTTGGATAACCTGGAAGCCAGTCTAATTCAGCAAGCCCTAGACATGACCAAGGGAAACCGGAGTAAGTCCGCAAGGTTATTAGGTTTAAGCCGGGATACTTTGTTGTATCGTATGCAGAAACATGGTTTTATGTAATTTCAGCATTTTTAATGCTGATATACTTAATTTTAGATTTTAGACGCCGGCAAAACTAACTGTGTTGTCGACATCGAACTGCTACAACAGTTACGTTATCGCTCCTGCCTCTAGCCCGATAGACTGACAAGCGGACCAATTTAGCCAAATTTTCCTTATTGCCTTTCAAATCAGCCAACTGAAGTAATTCACTGGGCTTTACGCTTTCCCAAAATCCGTCGCTACATAGTACGAACGTTTCATCCTTAGTCATCGGAGGATAAGCCCGAATATCGACCGGATGCTCTTTGTTGACATTAATGCTACGAGTAAGCTGGTTTTGGTCTGGGTGGGCCGCCATTTCCGGTTCGGTTATCAAACCCACTTCCAGTAAATCCTGCGGTATGGAATGATCGCGGGTACGCCATAATATTTCATGGGGATTCATCCGATAAACCCTGGAATCTCCGCAATGCGCAGTAAGCGCCATTTGTTCATTTAAATACAGTATTGCACAAGTCGTATAGGCTTTGTCTGCGACGGGATCGCCAGCAAATTGGGCTTTCATTTGAATGATCGCTTCATCGATCCAGTCGCTTAAAACACCGCATGGGTTTTGGGGCATTTTTTTTGAATAGGTTTTGGCACACTGCAACATCCCTTGACAGAAAAACTGCGATGCTTTTTCTCCGGCATGATGCCCGCCTAAACCGTCAGCCACGATAAACAGGGCATAATCATTAGTGACGACATGCGCCATAAAATCCTGGTTAACTTCGCGGTCGCCTGCTGATGTTAGCTGGAAATATTCAAGCTGCATTGTTTTAGATAAGTTGCGCTCTCGCGTTAAGCATAATTTGTTTTAAATCCCTGACCGCTTGCCCTAAACCTGTAAAAAGTGCGTGGGCGATTATCGAATGCCCGATGTTAAGCTCTACAATCTGGGGAATCGAACAAATGGCTTCGACGTTATGAATATGCAAACCATGTCCGGCATTCACCTGTAAACCGATACTATCGGCATACTCAGCCGCTTGACGGATACGTTCCAACTCCGCCAACCGCTCCGCTTGCGATTCTGCATCCGCATAACAACCGGTGTGTAATTCTATGACCGGCGCGCCGACCTTTTTCGCGGCGTCAATCTGGTTTACGTCAGGAGCAATAAACAGCGACACCTCCACATCTGCCGATGCGAGTTTTTCGCATGCCCATTGCATCCTCGCTAAATTACCCGATACGTCCAATCCACCCTCGGTCGTTAATTCTGCACGCTTTTCGGGCACCAAACAACATGCATGAGGTTTTACTTTTACCGCTATTCCAACCATTTCATCGGTAACCGCCATTTCCATATTCAATCGTGTATGGATCATGTCTTTCAACAAAAAAATGTCCCTATCCTGGATATGGCGGCGGTCTTCCCGAAGGTGGGCGGTTATACCGTCCGCCCCGTTCTGTTCTGCCACAAGCGCCGCCTGAATTAATTCCGGATACCGTGTTCCTCTGGCTTGTCTGATAGTCGCCACATGATCGATATTGACTCCCAAGAGGATAGGCTTTTTTTTCATTTTTACAATCGTTTGATGATGTTGTTTATAACGTCCCGACTCTTTAACCGTTTTCCCTGCAACCGGGCATCGATGACTGTCCGCATTAATTTTTTTGCTTCGATTAATACCAAAGGGTCGGTAAAATCTTTTTGTTCCATCGCTAATAAGGCAGAACCGGAAAAAGCTCCGTCCGTATCCTCGACTAACCCGTCGTCTTTATTAAACAGATATTTCTTGTTTGAATCAATGGGCTTACGATGCCTTGCATCAAACCCGAACTGAAGCCCATAACCGATGTTTTCCATCAGTTTAATTTCGAAAATCCGTAAAGCGGCTTCGGCAAAATCAATCTGTGCCAATTGCATTATACAATCCTGGTAATCCCAATAAATTTCAGGGTGAGGATCATCTTGATGTAAAAAGCTACGGATCAGTTCGTTAATATAAAAGCCACAGTAGAGCGCCATTCCGCTTAAGTTACCAGTCCCCTCGGTTTGTTCAACTTGGGTTAAAACCTTTAAGTTGGAGTTACCGACAAACGATAATGACAAGCTATTGAAAGGACGCAAAATCCCTGTGGTTTTTGATTTCGTTTTCCTGACGCCTTTGGCTAATAACGTGATCCTGCCAAAATCCCTCGTCAGGACATCGATAATCAGGCTGGTTTCCCGATAATGCTGTTGGTGCAATATGTAACCGGGCTGGGAATAAAAGACTTTATCACTCATTAAACCCTAAACTTAATAATGCTTTTTCGCTGTCCGCCCAGCCTTTTTTGACTTTAACCCAAAGTTTTAAATAAACTTTAGTGCCGATCAGTTTTTCAATGTCCAAACGCGCATCCTGACCGATATTCTTAAGCATTTCACCTTCCGTTCCGATCACGATGCTTTTTTGCGACATCCGTTCGACCCAGATCACGATATAGATTTTGGAAATGTTGGGGAGCGCTTCAAACCGCTCCACTTCCACAGTCAAGGAATACGGCAATTCATTTCCCAAGCGCCGGGTTAGCTTCCCTTTCAAAGCCGAAACAGGCAATAACTCCTTGAACGGAAACCGCCGTTGCGCCTGTTCGAAAAAAGCCAGGATATCTTCTTTGTCCTTTATTTTATCGACTTTATTGACAGCCAGTATAACGGGCAAATTGACCTGCTCCAATTTTTTAAGGATAACATCGTCGTAATCTTGCCAAATTAACCCGTCGATTAACCAAACGACCACATCAACACCGAGCAAGGTGGTATCGGCTGTCCGGTTTAAATAGCGGTTTAAGGCTTTTTGTTCGCCACTGTGCATCCCCGGCGTGTCAACATAAATGATTTGCCCGCCTTCGGATGTATTAATTCCAAGGATACGATGGCGTGTCGTCTGCGGTTTACGCGAGGTAATACTAATTTTTTGTTTCAGCAGATGGTTCATCAAGGTTGATTTGCCGACGT
The DNA here is from genome assembly GCA_044227425.1 of Methyloglobulus sp. GTDB lineage: Bacteria > Pseudomonadota > Gammaproteobacteria > Methylococcales > Methylomonadaceae > Methyloglobulus. The sequence continues at coordinate 2,494 of JBGAWU010000045.1, read as the reverse complement.
TCGGACGTCCGATCAGGGCAACATAACCGCAATTCATTCGCCGCCCTTTTGCAGCAGCTTAGCCAGCATCATTTCCGCAGCGGATTGTTCTGCTTTTTTTCTTGAGACACCCATGCCGATACACGGTTCTGCGACCAAAGAAACGCTGCATTTCACGGTAAACACCTGCTCATGTGGCAAACCCGTCATATCGATTAATGTGTAATCGGGCAAATCCATCTTCTTTGCTTGCATTAATTCCTGTAGTTGTGTTTTGGGATCTTTTTGCCAATTATCAGCGGACAGGTCTTGAAGTTTTGCCGAAAACAAGCGTCCAATCCATTCCTGGCAGGCGGTGATCCCTTGATCTTTGAATAATGCGCCTATAATGGCTTCCAATGCATCGGACAATATGGAATCCCTACGGAAACCACCACTTTTGAGCTCTCCCGAACCTAACAGCAGATAATCGCCCAAGTTATGTTGGCGGGCCACTTCCGCCAGGGACGATTCATTGACTAAGCTCGCCCTCAACCTGCTGAGCGTACCTTCCGCAGCATCGGGAAAGGCATCGTAAAGTTTTTGGGCAATAACAAATCCCAGAATTGAATCGCCTAAAAACTCCAAACGTTCGTTATTATTCGCCCCGATGCTTCGGTGGGAAAGAGCCGTAACAAACAACCGAGGGTCGCTAAACGTCAGCCCCAATTTTTTGCACAACACCTCGGGCTTTTTCGTCACTCGCTGCCTACCTCAATGACATCATCGAATTCAACCAGCACACTGAGATTGCCCACTATGTTTCTTACCACTTCGTATTCCGCTTCGACTTTTACATAACCGCCTTGTTTAGTAATTTTGACGTCCTGCGACTTTATATCCGAGACATAATTCATGTTGAAACGCTTATCCAGACTGGAGCGGATCTCGGACTCGCTGAGTTCAGCGACATTGCCCTGCCCTTCTAACGCGGCGAAGGCGTTCTTGACTTTACTGTGATCCAGATAAATCGGGGCAATTTTAAATAACAGCAAAACAAAACAACCCAATAAACCTAACATAAAAACCAGGGAGATCAGCGTATAACCTTGTTGTTGACGGCTTTGTACGTGCATCATCATGACTCCAGCAAAATTTATTAACATTGTTATTTGAAGCTTTGTTTTACAGCTAAGTGTAGCTTATTTTAAAACGGTGCCGATACGGTCGAACCCGATACCTTTATTTTCCCAATCCCAGTTCATCCAGATAAAGAACGCCTTGCCGACCAGGTTTTCTTCCGGCACCGTACCCCAATAACGGCTGTCATTGCTGTTGTCCCTGTTGTCGCCCATAACAAAATAATTTCCAGGCGGAATTACGTAAGAACCTTCAACGGTTGGCGATTCATGGCGGATCAATATACTATGCTCGACGCCGGAGAGGTTTTCTTCGAGCTGTTCGCTTCCCGTCATATCCTGGCCTTGCCCGAGTCCCTGATAAGTACCCAGCGACAGCTGCTCGGCAGGAACATCATTGATCGTCAATTTCTTATCGTAATAAGCAATTTTATCACCTGGGACACCCACCACCCGTTTGATGTAATCCACCGTAGGTTCCTTTGGAAAACGGAACACTACAATATCGCCCCGTTTTGGCTCATTGATTTCTATTATTTTTTTATTGACGATCGGCAAACGGATACCGTAGGTAAATTTATTGACCAAGAGAAAATCGCCAATCAATAAGGTCGGCATCATCGACGCGGAGGGGATACGGAAAGGTTCTGCCAAAAATGAACGTAAAAGAAAAACAATGAAAACAATCGGAAAAAATGAGCGGGCATATTCAACCACAACTGGTTCGTTAGTTTCGTCGAACACTTCACCACGTGATTTTAGTAGCAATAGATATCCGCCCCAAATAACTCCAGTAACCGCACTGGCGACAAATAGAAAAAAAGAAAAATCGTAATCCATAAGATATGGTGTAGTAAATGATTGAAGTTTTATTCTTTATTTAGTTGTAATACCGCCAAAAACGCTTCTTGCGGTATTTCGATATTGCCTACTTGCTTCATCCGCTTCTTGCCCGCCTTTTGCTTTTCCAACAGTTTTTTCTTGCGGGTAATATCACCGCCATAACATTTGGCAGTGACGTTTTTGCGCATTGCTTTTACAGTTGACCGCGCAATGATTTTCGAACCGATAGCGGCCTGGATCGCCACTTCGTACATCTGTTTTGGAATGAGGTCTTTCATTTTTTCGACCAAATCCCGTCCGCGATTTTGGCTTAGGTCACGATGGACGATGATTGACAAAGCATCGACTTTGTCTGAGTTAATCAAGACATCGAGTTTAACCAATGGGGCTTCCTGAAATCGAAGGAATTCATATTCAAACGAGGCAAATCCCCGGCTAACCGATTTTAACCGGTCAAAGAAATCCAGTACAACCTCGCTCATCGGTAATTCAAAGCTTAAGGATACCTGCCTACCGACATATTGCATATCTTTCTGGATTCCTCGTTTTTCAAT
>JBGAWU010000459.1:0-2055 GCA_044227425.1 Methyloglobulus sp. | reverse complement strand
TCATGCCGTCCGTGGGACGTAAATTGTTAATGGCGGGGAAAGGTGGCTTGAATATTACGCATTCCGAACAATTTCAAAATTTCTTGGCGCGCTACAGTTCCGGCAAAAGCGACCTACGACCGCTGCTCGAGCAATTCGGTGCTAATGAGTTAACAGAGTGGGTACATCAATTGGGTATCAAAACCTTTATCGGCACTTCGGGCCGCGTCTTTCCCGAAGAAATGAAAGCTGCTCCGTTGCTTCGAACCTGGTTGCATCGGCTTAGACAAGGTGGCGTTACTTTTCATGTCCGGCATCGGTGGCTTGGCTGGAGCGAGTCGGATAGCGCCGTGCTTCGTTTCCAAACACTCGGTGGCATACATGAGGTCAAAACCGATGCGGTTGTCCTTGCCTTGGGCGGTGGCAGTTGGCCGCAATTAGGTTCGACCGGCGAATGGGTCGATATTTTACTTGCCAAAGGTGTTGGAATTACGCCGTTAGCACCTTCCAACTGTGGTTTCGATGTAAACTGGAGCGGTCATTTTAAGCAGCGGTTTGCCGGTCATCCGTTAAAGTCGGTGAGTGTTGTTAATCGACAAATTTTCCAAGCCCCGCGGAAAACAAACAATCAGCAATCATCTTAGAAAATGCCTTGGTATTGACGGCGTAAAAGCCGGACTGTTGCGTGAAAAACTAGCGTCTGAAGAACTCGATAAGCCAGCTCCCGTTTGCTCGACCCTGAAATCATTAACGCTCGAATTAACGGCGACAAGACCGCTTACCGAAGCCATCAGCACTGCGGGCGGTGTCAATTTCGGTTCAGTCGATGAAAATTTGATGGTCGTGTCTTTGCCCGGTGTTTTTTGTGCAGGAGAAATGCTCGACTGGGATGCCCCCACGGGAGGTTATTTATTGACCGCGTGCTTTGCAAGCGGACGGATGGCAGGCGAAGGCGTTGTGAAATGGTTGAAAACACAACCGAATCTACAGGATAACTAAGGCTGCTTGGTCGGTGTCATATAAATTTAATGTCCATTTGATAATGTTAATCCGTATGACCAATTAATCTGCTAAAGCTTAACTGTGTGATTTTATTTATAAAATAATCTCATGATGGCTTGACCGAAAACGAATGGATGCGATAATAGCCTTAGTTTACAAAGCTAAAATCATTTTTTTCGGAAGAAATCGAAACTTTAATTTAACATGATAGAAAACCTGTCTCCCCAGCAAGCGTGGGATTTAATGCAAGAGAACGAATCCGCCGTTCTGGTCGATGTACGGACTCAAGTGGAATACAGTTATGTTGGCCATCCTGTTGGGGCGGTTCATATTCCCTGGAAAGAGCTGCCGAATTGGGAGTTAAATCCAAATTTTGTTAGCGAAGTCAGGAAAGCTGTCCCCTCAGACGAGGCGCCGGTTTTGTTATTATGCCGTAGCGGGCAACGCTCATTAGCCGCCGCAAGCCTATTGGAGCAAGCGGGCTACCGGCACTTGGTTAACATTGTTGACGGGTTCGAAGGTCCCCTGGATAAAAACAACCATCGCGGCAATATTGGCGGCTGGCGGTTTGCCAATTTGCCGTGGCAACAAAGTTAATCCACGATTCCGTGTTAAACTAGCCACCTTTCAAAATTACCCCAGCCTTCCGGCCTAAATTTTAATCAGACTTCATATTTTATTGCTATTTGGCCGGATCAGCCTGTGTATTCGGCTTATCATCATTCAACACAACTCACACCTTTAAAGTGATCGAAAAACTAAGAAACATTGCAATTATTGCCCACGTTGACCACGGCAAAACCACCCTCGTTGATAAACTGTTACAGCAATCCGGTACCTTTGCCGCACACAGCAAAGTAACCGAGCGAATAATGGATTCCAACGATTTGGAAAAAGAACGCGGCATCACCATTTTGGCAAAAAATACCGCCTTGGATTGGAACGGTTATCACATTAATATCGTCGATACGCCGGGTCACGCCGATTTCGGGGGTGAAGTCGAACGCGTACTGTCGATGGTCGATTCGGTTTTACTCTTGGTGGATGCAGTTGACGGCCCAATGCCGCAAACCC
>JBGAWU010000458.1:0-2063 GCA_044227425.1 Methyloglobulus sp. | reverse complement strand
AACACAAAAAAACCAGGATAACCTGGAAAAGCTACCGCTTTTTGGCATCAATGACTCGAAAATCGAGCATATTGAAACCAACGAATACAGTACGCCCAACGGAAAAAAATATATCAACATTATTACGCCTGTCTATATTAGGGCAGGTTTGCCGGGCACTAGCCTGGACAGCGATTTTACGGCGCCGCCGCCGGAATCAATCAACTCTGAGATCATCGGTTACGTTCAGGTAGGTATCGGCCAGAACAGCATTTATAAAAGTTCCAGGCAGTTTTTACTCCAAACGTTGATGATAGCGCCGGTTACGATCATCCTTGGGATTTTATTGACGATATGGCAAACGCGGCGTATCACCCAGCCTATAAAGAAACTAGTTTCTGCAACCCATGAAATCGCAAAAGGCGATTTTGGCAAGGAGTTGGTGGTTTCTTCAAAAACCGATGAAATTGCCGAACTTGCCCATTCTTTCAATAAAATGTCGGGAGAATTGGCGCTCTATCAGAAACAGGTTTTCGCCCACAGGGACATTTTGGAGGAACAAGTTGCCCAGCGGACTGTTGATTTGCAACAGAAAACAGATGAGGCTATCGATCTCGCCCAGAAAGCGGAGGCGGCAAGCAAAGCAAAAAGCGAATTTTTGGCAACAATGAGCCACGAAATCCGGACCCCAATGAACGGTGTGTTAGGGATGACTGAGTTATTGCTAAATTCGGAGCTGAATAATCGCCAACAGCAATTGGCAGAAACAGCCTTCCGGTCGGCAAAATCATTGCTCGGCATTATCAATAACATTCTGGATTTTTCCAAAATTGAATCCGGTAAATTCCAGTTATCGACCAAGAAATTCGATTTACGGCATTTGCTCTCTGACATTACCGAAATGTTGTCTACCCAGGTCGACCGGTTAAACCTTGAGCTTATCTTGAATCTCCCCTGTGACCTGAACATAATCGTTGAATCCGACGATGAGAAGCTTAGGCAAGTGCTGGTCAATCTACTGGGTAATGCACTCAAATTCACCGAGCAGGGCCAAGTTGAGCTGAAAGTCAGCTGGGTGCCGAACCATGGGTTTAAAAACAAGGGTTTGTTGTTTGAAGTGATTGATACCGGTTCCGGTATCCCATTCGCGGAGCAGGAAAAGATTTTCGATAGTTTTACCCAGGTAGACAGTTCAATAACCCGTTCTTACGGCGGTACGGGTTTAGGATTGGCAATATCGAAACAGTTAGTCCACCTTTTAGGTGGAGATCTCGAAGTAAAAAGCAAAGAAGGACGCGGTTCGAATTTTTTCTTTACGCTTGACCTGAACTATGTCGAATCCGACCCGGAACAGAAAGACACCAGCATCTTACGCGATAAAATGATTCTCGCGGTCGATGATAATGCAACGATCAGATCCTTGTTTAGCCAGGAATTCGGTCATTGGGGTATGCGCTGCAGGTGCGTTGAAAACGGGGAATCCGCCATAAAGGCATTGATTGAAGCGGCACGGCAAAATACGCCGTATACTTGCGTCCTGCTGGATCAACAAATGCCAGGAATGGATGGCTTAGAAACCGCGTTGGCCATCCAGGCCGAACCGCGCATCCCCGCTTTAACCATCATATTAACCCGTTTTAGCAATACCGCCTTGGATAGCAAACAATATTGGCAATACGGCATCAATTATTTCCTCAATAAACCGGTAATACAAAGAAAATTGCTCTCAGTCTTATTGAACGTTTTCGATTCGGTAACAAACCAAAAGTCGGGGGCGATAGAATATATTGCCAACGAAGAGCCGTCGCAGCTCAAAGGCCGCATCCTTTTGGCGGAAGATAACGCAATTAACCAGGAAGTCGCAAAAGGGATGTTAAAAGCAATCGGTTGCGATGTTGAGATTGCCCAAAACGGTACGGAGGCGTTGGCGCTGGCGAATACCAAAAAATACGATCTTATCCTAATGGATTGCCACATGCCGGGAATGGATGGCTTTCAAGCGTCGGCAAAAATAAGGCAGCAAGAAGTGGCAGCGGCTTTGCCGTCGGTACCGATTATCGCATTGACGGCGGATGTTCAAAAAG
>JBGAWU010000457.1:0-2081 GCA_044227425.1 Methyloglobulus sp. | reverse complement strand
CCAAGCACCGATTTAACGACCCTTATTGCTTCGGCCTTACGAAACGCCATTACTTGTCCGCCTTGGCAAGCAGGATGCAGCAAACCCAGCGAACCGGTTTTATCACTGTAAATACGACCGATGCGGTGTGTGTCTTAATATGTCCTGCCACTACATCGTTAATTTACGGTAGATGGCCTCGTTCCATTTTCTAACGCCAAAGATACTGTTTTTCGTACAATAAAGGCATTGCCCGGCGTTCGTCAAATTTATTTTATAACCCGTTGGCTTCGGTGCTGAAAGCCTGTTCTGTTCGAATCAAAAATTCTTGTGTTTGAAGGGAAATCGTTCAGGCTCGTTGGTACACCGTCACTGGAAAGCATCAAACGAGGGATGGCTCAAGCCGACGAAACCGGCCTGCTGGATCGGGCACAGACAACCCTAACCTGGGGCGCACCCCGGAAGCGCAGTGGCGCCACAAAAGGGGGCATCTACGGCGAACAATTGGCTCATATCCTGTCGGTCAGCGATGCCAATCCGGCCTGCAGACGTTCCGTGATGCCGAAAGCTGCAAGCATGAATCCTGCTGGTTTGCCAGTTTATGATTGCAGGCAGCTACACTTATGCGCTATTGATTTTTATTCAGCTGGCTGTTGTTGAAGGAATAAGTGAAATAAATAATCAGCCCGATCACCAGCCAAATGACAAAACGCAGCCAGGTAATGACAGGTAAAAATGTCATCAACGCACAGCAAGAAACCATACCCATGATAGGAAATAAGGGGCTGAACGGGGAACGGAAAGGTCTGGGCAAATCGGGATGCGTAATGCGCAAAATAATGACGCCGAGGCAGACGAAGGCGAAAGCCGCCAAAGTACCAATATTGACGAGTTCAGCCAGGTCGCCTAAGGGTATGAGTCCGGCAATCAGCGCCATTAGGATGCCGCAGAGCACGATGATGCGGATAGGCGTTTGGGTATGTGCATTCACTTTACTGAAAAACGGCGACAGCAGGCCGTCCCTTGACATGGCATATACAATCCGGGTTAAGCCGTAGTACAGTACCAGCATAACCGTTGTCAAACCGGAAATAACCCCCGTAGAAATCAACGCGGACGCCCAATTAAAACCGAGCAGGCTCAGGGCATGGGCAACGGGCGATTCCACATTGAGGTCGGAATAATGGACGACACCGGTAAGTAATCCGGAAACCAGGATATAAACCAGGGTGCAGAACGCCAATGACGTAATAATGCCAAAGGGCAAATCTTTTTGCGGATTCTTGGCTTCTTCCGCTGCTGTCGAAACCGCATCAAAACCCACATAGGCGAAAAATACGGTAGAAGCCCCCGCCAATACGCCGGTGGTCTTTCCGTCCGGCAACCTGTCAAACCAGCCGTACGGCATAAAAGGATGCCAATTTTCTGGATGCACGTTGAATAAGGCAATGCCGACAAAGACGGTGATCGTGATTAATTTAACGAAAACCATGGCGTTATTCGCTTTTGCGCTTTGCTTAACACCGATAATCAACAAGACCATTAATATCAGGATAATTAAAAAAGCCGGTAAGTTGATGATGCCGCCCATTTTGGGGGATTTAACCAAACTTTCAGGAAGGGGAAAATCGATGGCAGTGAGCGCGTTACAGAAGTATCCCGACCAGCCATTTGCAACGGCGGCGACAGAAATACCGTATTCAAGCAGTAAATTCCAACCGATAATGAAGGCGAACATCTCGCCGAACGCGGCGTAAGTATAACCGTAAGCGCTGCCGCAACCGCCGATGGCAGAGGATAATTCCGCATAGGACAACGCCGCAAAAACGCAGGCAAAGCCCGCTATGACGAACGATAATACGACGGCGGGACCAGCTTGGGTCGCGGCGGCAATGCCGGTCAATACAAAAATACCGGTGCCGATAATTGCGCCTACGCCGAGAAAAGTAAGGTCCCAGGCCGATAAGCAACGATGCAGGCTTTGTTCGGATTCGTCGAAAGCCTTTATATGTTTGGTGCGAAAAATTTTATATGCCATGATGGTTACGTAAGGGTAAAAAACGTCATACTAAAATTACTATACTTTAGAATTTTATTCTAAG
>JBGAWU010000456.1:0-2089 GCA_044227425.1 Methyloglobulus sp. | reverse complement strand
GTTAAAGGCAGTAAAGGCGCAGGAGATACCCACCATTTCAACAACTGATTCCCGAAAATTTCGGGCAAAAACCGCATTCCCGAAACCTCGCTAAAAAATGTGGATGTCCATCGATTCGGTCGTTTGTCCGATGACAGCCAATATGCCTTCTGTTCTTGACCGTTAAACGCATAAAACAAATTATGTTGCCGTGGGTGGTTGCCATCAAAACCAGACGTCATCGACCCGGCAACCAAAGCGGAAAAACCTGCAATTAAGAAAAACCCCAACCAGCACTTGGCAGAACCAAACAACGTCGCCAACGGAGTCAATAACCCCAATAACAAAACCAGGCAAACAATGACGACTGAAATCATATGCGGCGTTAACGCGCTGTATATCTCCTTTAACAAGGAGGTATAAATGATAACCCCCGGCATTCCCCCGAAGAAAATGACAATCACCGGGAAAGCTGGACAAATTTTGTCTTTCGAAAACATGATTATTGCCAGAGCGGGCAACATTCCCGCCAAAGGCCAAAACAGCATGAAATTAGCACCTGGCAACCAGTCTGCGCTCAGAAAACTTATCAACAACCAAAACGCCATTGCGCCGAAAGTAAAGTCCAATGGTGTTAAATAAGAAAAAATACAGGATTGAAATAGCCGAAACAGCCCGATATTAATCAATACGAATGCCAGTAAATACCAATGATTGTTATATATATCGCCCTGAGCAAATGTTAAATAATCAGGATGAATTTTTAGGATAGCTAACCACAGCAAATGGCTGGTTAAAGCCAATACGAGAACAATCCCCGGAAAAAGCAAGCCAGCCAATAAAATCCGTCGAATGACGAGCCGTTCCGTTTGTAAACCTACGACTGTTAACGCAATGAAAGCCAGAAATAACAGGCTATTTAATGGGATAACCCAGCTTACCGGATAATGCATTACCCCTAATCCGGGCAAATCGAAATAAACCTGGTCATCCGCGGCAAGATCGTCTAATGAAATATTGCCGAAATACTTCACCAAACCAAGCATTATTTCGCCTTCTTGTTGTAACGTACCTTGATCAAGCGAACTGGGCGTGTCGAGCTGGGTATGATAACTAACCAATCCATTGATGGCGGCAAAATTCATTCCCACAATACCTGCTTGTTTGAAGACGGACATATCGGTATCGTTAGGCAGGTATTTGTAAACTTCGTACATTAATGAATTCGCCAGAACAACCGGAACGGCATCGGCAAGTCCTTGAACTAGTTTGCCGTTTCCCTGGCTGGTTTCAAACATCATGAAAGCGCCGCGATTGCCCCGGTATTCGAAATTCAGCGCCAAGCCGATATTCTTTGCTAACGGATGTTGTTTGACAAACGCATCCGCCCCTAACAACCCTGTTTCTTCGCTATCGGTAAACAGACAGATTAAGTCGTTCCGTAATGGAAAATGCGCCTTTAACGCACGTAAAGTTTCAAGGATAGCGGCTACCGATGCGCCGTCATCGGCGGCTCCTGGCCCGGTGTGGACGGAATCGTAATGCGCCGATAACATTAACGCCTTACCTGCAGTTTTCCCCGGTACGTGAAGGACAATATTGTGGACACGGCCTACATAATGTTGCTGAGGGCTGACAATTAACGCCGATTGGACTTCAGGGTTAAAACCCATTGCTTTAAGCTGCCCGATCAAATAGTTACGGACTTCTGTATTTTGAACAGTTCCCGTCGGATGTGGTTTGGCTGCAATTTTCGACACATAGGGCATGGCCCGTGCCGATGAAAAATTTGAGAATGGCGCCGTCAATTCAGACGGATCGGGCGGATAGGTGTGGACAACTCCAATCCCTACCGAAATCAGCAGTCCCAGCACGAGCAACAAGACCTGAACCGGTTTGACAGGGCTTAAATCCCAATGCCCGGATAACATCTTAAAAGCTTACGAATACGTTGTTAAACACTTCCGGATCCAGTGCTTTAACGTTGAAAAAGGTGCTAACCGTTTGAGATAGCGACTCGGTTGGCGCCATTTTGGTTATTCGCACTCACTAAGGCAAAATCCAGGTTCTTTAGACCGCCAAACTGTATTTTCGCCTGAGAAATAATAGC
>JBGAWU010000455.1:0-2092 GCA_044227425.1 Methyloglobulus sp. | reverse complement strand
AGTCGTCAAGGTACTTGGTAATAAAGGTAAGAAACCTGGGCAAGTCAGAATCCGCTTTACCGAATAGGCTGTACCCGCTGCCGGCTGAATTGCATTGAGATTATTAAGCAGTTTCGAAAAATCGATCCCTGGCACTAATCCGGGAGCCGCTTCAATACAACCGGAAAAACCGGCTTCATAACCGTATCCGTAAATCAAAAACTTGTCGACGATATTGCTACTGACGTTACTTCCGATGGTCTGGCTTAATTTTGTATAAGCATTCAAGTCTATAGTTTGTCCAACGCTGCCAATGGAAATTTCGATACCGAAAGGATTTTTGGCCGTCGGAATATTAGCCGAATTTAATACCGCACTGAACAGCATCAGGCTTATCAATGCAAAATTATGTAACAACTTTTTCATTATCTTTCTCCTTTGAAAACCAGTTAATTGTTTTGACAATCCGTAAAGAGTAACCAGTTCAATAAATTACTCTATATATGGCTGGGATACTTAGTTAATCTAACTTTCATTCATTTTGTTTCAAGCTTCATTTGCATATCTCCCACACTCAAAATGCCAAGCTGACCCTGGAAAATAAAAGCCGCTCCGGAGCGAGTAAGGTTTCACTAAAATTGGTATTTTGATATTTAATCCGTTTATCGAACAGATTGTTGATTCCCACAGTCAGCATGCCGTAGCGTTTGGGCAATCGGTAACTCAAATTCAGATCGGCAACGGCAAAACTGCTTACATCCGCCGAACGCGTCAAGCTCGCCAAATCCTGGAATACGCCCATTTGCCGGACGAAGGTATTTCTTAACTTAAATGAGAAACCGGAGGGATGAAATAAACTTAAGGTAACAGGCATCCGGTGCGTTTGAACCGAATCGAAAAAACCGCCGTTTAAAGAATTGTCGCTCGATATTTCTTTTTTAGGCTGCCTGATTTGCTCATAAAAATATTCAACACCTAACGACAACCAATCATGGGGAGTGATATTTAAGTAAGCCCTAGCCAATTCCTCCATCCTATCAACGCCATTAAGACCTCCCGGCATATACAATTTCCGCTCGGAATACTCTAATCCGGATGTCAGCGTTTTCGAAAATTTATGGTCTATCCCCGCCCCGAAGCGCCAAGACACCGTACCATCGATTTCATCAAAAAACTGGTTAAACCCAGCCACTTGCGTCGGTTCAATGGTTTGGCTGGCGGTCTGAAACGAACTCATGCTTCTAAATCCGGCAATACGTAAGGTTGTTGAAGGATTAGGGTTCCACTCAATCCCCAATTTAGGATTAAGCGGCGTTTGTTTTAACAAGTCTTTTTCGAAAAAATCGATATCCAAGCCAAGGGTAGCCATCCATTCTTTAGTCAAATAGTATTTCAAATAACTGTAAAAACTGGTGCGGTATAAATCAGACTTTAAAAACAATGGCATCCCATCAGATACAGAAACACGTTCAGTTTGTTGATTAAGATGGCTAAAACCACTAACTAAGCTAAACCTCGAATTGTTGTAATCATGTTGTAATTCGGAAATAAAACCGTGCCGCTGCCGGGTAAGCTCAACTGTTATAGGAAAGAAGAATCCTGGGAAAATTTCCAACTGATCGACATTGTTTTTATGGTAATTAATGTCTTGATAGATTAATGAAGCAATCAGGGAAGAATCTGGAGTAAATGCATATCTCCCGCCTATTCGATAGCTATTTAAATCCCTTTTTTCTTGTAGATCTTTTGCAAAATTATCCAGATTAAAATTCAACGTCAAATCGCCGTTTTTGCTTTCCTCATGCCGGTATTCGGCTTGTAAATTCAAGTTGTCGCTGACTTGCGCCTGGATAAAGGCGTTGTACAAATCTTTCTTTAAGAAATTGTTCTCCCGGAAACCGGGCGTGTCGTAATGGAATTGCCCTAAACTGAATGAAACGTTGTCGTATAAGCCGGAAATTGTGGCGTTATCGCCCCAAGCGCCGTTACTGGCGTATAAACCGGAAGTCTGGAACGCCAGCCGGTCATATTCAAATAATGGGTTGAATTCGTTGTAACTGAGGTTGGATGGCCCCAGGCCGTTCAGGATAAATAGACTGCTTTCGCCAAGATC
>JBGAWU010000454.1:0-2094 GCA_044227425.1 Methyloglobulus sp. | reverse complement strand
TCCTACAGGCTCAAGGCCCAAGTGTTGGCTTACTTTTTTTCTACACAGGCTTCTTGTTCTTCCTTGGCGGTGTAAATATGTTGGTAGCCAAGATATTTGGTGATGTCTGTCATCACCGCAACGCCGACCGGGGCGGCAGCCGTCAGAAAACCGAATACCAGGGGAAATACGACAAAATAAGCAAATGCCATTCCCGCATAAAACAACACAGTACTGGCGATCAACAGCGGCAAAATCAACCGGCGTTCGTGTTTGTACAAGCCTGGCGCAACAAAAGCCCAGAATTGATAAAGAATAACCGGTATCGAGAGAAAAACCGCTGCGACCAAGGCGAGTTTGAAGGGCGTGAAAAACGGCGAAGCCACTTCGATAGCAATCATCGTGCTATTTTGTGGCATGTGCTTAAGCAAGGGGGTCGCTACGATACTGTATATTTGGTTGGCGTAAACGCTTAAACCCAGGAATACAAGCAATACGCATAGAATGACACGCAGGAGACGGTCGCGTAGCTCGATAAGGTGGCTAATAAACGACTGTCCTGATTCTTCTACCTCATCTTCAGGATTATTTTCGTTCATCCCGATCAAGCTCGTTTTGCTGCAGGTTTAATTTTTCAGGTTTTTGGGTGATGGTTTCTTTGATGTTGCGGAGGTCGTTCGAGGTATCGTCAATCAGTTTTTGAAACTCATCCAACCCGCTTTTATTTTTAAGTGATTGCCTAAGTTCTTCGGCTTGGAATTCTTCGCTGATTTCCTGCTTGACGGACGCGACCATCCGTTTTGATTTTGCGACCCAGAACCCTGCCATTCTGGCTACTTTGGGCAGTTTTTCCGGGCCGATAACGAGGAGGGCCACAAGGCCGACCATCAATATTTCAGAAAAGCCGATCTCGAACATTAAGTGTTGTCGCTTTTCTTGGAAGTGACTTCGCCGTCGATAGGGCTTCCGTCATCACCCTTAGCGGTCTCTTTTTCCTCTTCTTCCTTAATGGCGGAACGGAAGCTTTTAATTGCGCCACCTAAGTCCGCACCAACATTCTTAAGGCGTTTCGTGCCGAATATGACTACGATAATAGCCAATACGATCAATAATTTTGTTACGCTGATACCCATTTCCGCTCCCGCAAGTGCTAATCAACAATACCCACTATACTATTTAACTACGCTTTTCGCCCTGCTTTTTCTGTTAATCCGGACAAGCCAAAACGCCGCTGCAATTCAGCGAGGACGTCTTCCGGCCCCAAATCCTGGCTGGCGAGCAAGACCATGCTGTGAAACCATAAGTCGGCAGTTTCGTATATGATTTGTTGCTTGTCACCGCCTTTTCCGGCAATGATGGTTTCCGCCGCTTCTTCGCCGATTTTTTTCAGGATGCTGTCAAGCCCTTTGGCATAAAGGCTGGCTACATAGGATTTATCAGGCGCTTCCTGCTTGCGTTGTTCAAGCACTTGCGCGAGTTGAATTAAGACGTCACTCATGAATTTTGGTAGATTTTCTTAGGGTCTTTTAACACAGGCGCGATTGCAAGCCATTTCCCGTCCAATAATTGCCGGTAGAAACAGCTCTCCCTCCCAGTATGACAAGCGATGCCGCCGATTTGTTCGACCATCAATAAAATAACATCCTCATCGCAATCGATGTAGACGCCGGTTATTTTTTGCCGATGCCCCGATTCCTCGCCTTTCCGCCACAGCTTATTGCGCGACCTTGACCAATAAGCAGCATAGCCTTCACTGACCGTTAAGGCCAAGGATTCCCGGTTCATCCAGGCAAACATCAGGATATTCCCGGTTTCGGCATCCTGTGCAATGGCCGGGACCAAGCCGTCGTCCGTCCAGCGAACCTTATCCAGCCAGTCCTCACTCATAACCGCACCTCAATTCCGCGTTCCGCCATCCTTTCCTTGGCTTGCTGGATGGTATATTCGGCAAAGTGAAAAATACTGGCAGCCAACACCGCATCCGCTTTACCTTCGATAATTCCATCGGCCAGATGGTCCAGGTTACCGACACCGCCCGACGCAATAACGGGAACGCTTACCGCTTCGCTGATGGCACGGGTTAGCGGCAAATCGAAACCGATCCGGGTACCATCC
>JBGAWU010000453.1:0-2131 GCA_044227425.1 Methyloglobulus sp. | reverse complement strand
CTGATGGGGCCAACCGACCCCAACCGTTATCACATGTGGACGGGCTGGGTAGGTAACGATGGCCAAGGCGGTGGTCCAGTCATCACTAATGCCGAATTGGGTTACGATTGGCACACTTATCCTGAGCGCCTGCAACAAGCCGGTGTCACTTGGAAAGTGTATCAGGACATCGGTGATGGCCTGTTTGCTTCTGACACTGTTTGGTGGGGGTGGACCGGGGATCCGTACATTGGAAACTATGGCGATAATTCACTGTTATTTTTCCATCAGTACCAAAACGCCCAACCGGGCAACCCTTTGGCTGATTTCGGAAAAACAGGGACAGAAATCAAAAAGTTAGACCGCGACCCCAACAGATTGCTTGATATTTTCCGTCATGATGTCCAAAACGGCACGTTGCCCCAAGTCTCCTGGAGTGCAGCACCGGAAGCCTTCACCGAGCATCCAAACTTTCCGGCCAATTATGGCGCGTGGTACATTTCACAGTTCATTGAGATTTTGGCTGACCACCCAGAAGTGATGAGCAAAACAGTGCTGTTCATCAATTATGATGAAGAAGGTGGGTTCTTTGATCACATGGTGCCGCCAACGCCACCACAATTCCCTGAATCAGGCGATTCCACGGTTGACATCACCAACGAAATTTATCCAGGCGATGCGAACCACCCCAGCGCCCCTTATGGCTTGGGTATGCGTGTGCCGTTGATTGTTGTTTCGCCGTGGACAAAAGGCGGCTGGGTCAATTCGCAAGTGTTTGACCATACTTCAATGATCCGGTTTTTGGAAGCACGCTTTGGTGATGAATACCCTGGCCTGATCGAAACCAACATCACGCCTTGGCGTCGGGCTGTTGCCGGTGATTTGACTTCGATCTTCAATTTCGTCAACCCCAATGCAAAACCACCACATTTGCCTGACACAGACGGCTATTTGCCGACGATCAAAGAACGCCAACCAGATTATGCTGTAGTTGCGCCTGAGCTACAGGCAATGCCAAAACAAGAACGTGGCATTCGTCCAGCCCGCGCCTTGCCTTATGTATTACATGCTCATGGCAAAGCGAATGCCGCTGCTGGTGCATTTGCAATTGATTTTGCGAATATAGGCGAAGCAACCGCAGTATACCACGTCCGTTCTGGCAATAGCTCGGATGCCCCCCGCTCTTATACGGTTGAGCCTAACCACAATTTGCTGGGTGCTTGGAACAGTGATGCCGGATATTATGACCTATCCGTTTACGGCCCGAACGGGTTCTTTCGCAGTTTCAAGGGCAACACTGCGGCTGGCAATCAAACCAACTTGGAAATCAACGCAAACTATCACTACGATAAAAGGACAACCCGCCTTACGTTAGACGTAGTGAATTTAGCGGCACAAGCAGCTAAAATTCGTGTCCTTGACAAATACACTGGCAAAAAATCCGTCAAGAAACTCGAAGCCGGGGAATCTTTGTCGGGGACTTGGTTACTGACTGACTTCTATAATTGGTACGATTTGGTGATTACGGTCGAGGGCGACACCAGCTTCGAATACCGTCTTGCCGGTCATGTCGAAAACGGTAAGGATAGTTACAGCGACCCCATCATGGGCGGTTTGTTATAATTTCTGACAAGCCACCCTTAAAGCCCGTAGGTTTGGTTGAACGTGTGAACCCCAACAAATAAGATACTATTATCGTTGGGGTTCATTTTTCGCCTAACCGCTTACTATATTGGAACTGTAAGAATTTCTAGCCTTGTTTTGGATTGCACCATTAGTTGAAACAACAGCATTCGCCCTTAACTTTAGCGGCAATGGCTTATCCATTTGGCCAGCGTACTCCAATTGCCCATGCGGAGTAGCTTGTTTAAAACAGTTATTCACGATCCGCTAACGCGGCAAGAATGTAGTTATATTCACCGGCTTTCGGTCGGTACAAATAAACGCCGAGGACAGAAAGCGCTAAAAACATATAGAGTGTATTTAAGTCATCGCCCAGGATGAACATCACAAAACCGAAGATGCCAACGCTTTCCATCATGCTCATCGAAACTATTACCGTGACCAAATACCGGTTTTTTGCCGGATTATTGCCCGGCATCGTGTGGTTTAGCCTGAGTTGGATATGGCGGATTAAATTGGTTAGCGGAAA
>JBGAWU010000452.1:0-2165 GCA_044227425.1 Methyloglobulus sp. | reverse complement strand
ATTCGTTGCCGTATTTGCTAGCAACTCTTTAAAAGCAGAACAGAGAACACGAACAGAAGAACTTAACAATAACAAAACAAGGCATGATGCAACGACAATGTCCGCCCATCCCGATTCAAAAAACCAGACAGCAATTGCAGCAATCAATACCGATAAGTTAGATGCAATATCGTTTCTTGAACATTCCCATACTGAACTCATGTTTATGTCCTCGTTCCGATGCTTCCACAGTAGAAACAGGCACAGTGAATTTGCGGCTAAGCCCATTAAACTAAAAACCCCCATAACCTCATAGGAGGGTAGTACAGGAACCATTAGCTTTTGAATTATTTGCACCAACACCACGCATGCACCGAAGAAGATTAAGCCACCTTTAAATACAGCCACTTTCGCTTTTGCCGTATTGCCTTGAGAAACGGCATAAAGGCTTAAACCATATGTCAGCGCATCTCCAAGGTTATCTAGGCTGTCAGAAAGAAGGGACGTGGATTTTCCGTAGAATGCCGCAACAGCTATGACGATAAACATAACAGCATTAACGCCGAGAACAGCCTTAAGCGTTCCGCGCTGTTTATCACGCAACCTTTCAATTGCACAATTGTTCTCGCAACAAGAACCCATATATAAAAAATCTCCAGAAAGCCTAACTGTAATTAGATATTCTAGATGGCGTAAAGTAATCCATTATGTTGATGTTTCGTATGATAAAAACAACTGAATCATCATCAGGGACTTAAGTAAAATTATACTATCCCAAATAAATTGGCTAATGCCCCGGTGCCATCTCGAAAATAATCAACTCTGCCGTTTCTTTCCCGGCATTTTCAACCTGCATCGACTTGCCGGATTCCCAGAACACTTCGCCGATGCCGTAAGTGTCCACTTTGCCGTCTTCGGTTACTTTCAATTGGCCTTTGACGACATAGCGCGGCCCCGGCCCTTCGTGGGTGTGCCAAGGCGTTTTGAAGGTAGGCGGGAAGGTGACGCGGATGACTTTGGCGGTGACGCTTTTGCTCGGTAATTCGACGGTGTTTTCGAGCAGCGGAGTCCGGATTAAGCCGGATTTTGCTTCTTCGGCGGACACCGCTTGGACAACCATGAACAGCAGCAGGAGCATGACGACGCCCAGAAAAAAACGATACCGGCTGGTGATGATTTTATGCATCAGGCTGTCTCTTTTATCGTGATGTTCTGAGTTCATCGTGGTACTCCTGTGGTTTCCAAGGTTAAATTGTTCGGCGATTAAATCGCTTTTTTAATCCGATCTAACGCTTTTTCCAAATTCGCCATGCTGGTGGCGATGGAAATACGGATATGGCCGGGTGTTCCAAATGCAGAGCCTGGCACCAGCGCCACGCCTGCTTTTTCGATCAAGTATTCGGAAAATCCGAGGTCGTCGTCGATACCGTCCAGTTTTGCAATTAGCCTTTCGACATTCGGGAATACATAAAAAGTTCCGTCGGTAGGGATGCAATCCACGCCGTCGATACTGTTCAGTTCGTTTACTACGAAGTCGTGGCGTTTTTTGAATTCCACGCACATATTGTCGATAAAGCTTTGGTCGCCGGTCAGGGCGGCTTCGGCGGCGACTTGTGAAATGGAAGTCGGGTTGGACGTGCTTTGCGATTGGATGGTGCACATCGCTTCGATTAAATCAGCAGGGCCTGCGGCATAGCCAATACGCCAGCCGGTCATTGAGTACGCTTTCGAAACGCCATTCATGACCACGGTGCGGTCGTAAAGGTCGGGATGTGCATTCAGTATATTAACGAACGTGCCTTTCTGCCAGAGGATATGTTCGTACATATCGTCGGTGGCAATAATAATGTTGGGATATTCTTTGAGTACATCGCCTAAAGCCTTCAGTTCTTCCAATGAATAAGCAATCCCGGAAGGATTGGACGGGCTGTTAATAAAGATCAGCCGGGTTTTAGGCGTAATCGCCTTGCGAAGCTGTTCCGGAGTAATTTTAAAACGCTGCGCCTGCGTGGTTTCGATAATGATGGGAACGCCGTCCGCCAGCAACACCATATCGGGATAAGACACCCAAAATGGCGCCGGAATAATGACTTCATCGCCGGAATTGAGCAGTGCTTGCGTCAGGTTGTAAGAACTTTGCTTGCCGCCGCAAGACACCAATACTTGTTTGGGCGTATAGTCCAGGC
>JBGAWU010000451.1:0-2169 GCA_044227425.1 Methyloglobulus sp. | reverse complement strand
ACGGCGCAACCGGAATCCCGAGCGCGGATATGAACAGCTTTTCGACGAGCCGGTCCTGCGCAACTTCCAGCGCCTTGACGCCCGGCCGCACTGGTCGCACGCGCTCAGCCGCAGCAGCGGTTTCGCGCGGCACGTTCTCGAATTCGTAGGTGACGACATCAGCTTTTGCCGCCATGTCCGCCAGCAGCGTTTCGTCGTCGTAGGCGCCGACCAGTTGCTCGCCAAGCTGGTGGGCGCAGGCGTCGGCGGATGGGTCGAGGAAGATAAACTCCAGCCCGAGCGGATAACCGGCCAAAGCAATCATCCGCGCTAGTTGCCCGGCACCGAGAATTCCGATTTTCATAGGTTCACCAGCCTTGGATCGGCGTTCTCCAGGACGGTTTCGGTTTGTTCAGACCGGAATTGATGTAGCGCGCTTCGGTATTTTTCATGTTTATTGCTAATAATTGAGGACGCTAGCAGCGCCGCATTGATAGCCCCTGCCTTGCCGATAGCTAATGTTCCAACCGGAATGCCGGCGGGCATTTGCACGATGGAAAGCAAGGAATCCATCCCGTTCAACGCCTTGGACTGCACCGGCACACCCAACACCGGTAAAACAGTTTTAGCCGCCGTCATACCGGGCAGGTGCGCTGCACCGCCTGCACCGGCGATAATGACTTCCAGTCCTTTGGTTTCCGCCGATTCGGCATACGCAAATAATTTATCGGGCGTACGATGTGCCGAAACAATCTCGATTTCGTGCGGAATGCCCAAGCGCTCCAAGGTTTCCGCGGTGTAACGCATGGTTTCCCAGTCCGAAGCGGATCCCATGATGACGCCAACCAATGCTGTCATCTATTGCTCCCAGTAATATGTGGTCGAAAAATAAGGGGGAAAATTATCGCATAGTTCTCAGCAAGTAACGCAATCTAACCTTCGTTTTACGGTATTGTTGTGCCGAACACCTACTTTTTTATGATTTTTTTCAAGCTTTTGTAAAATTTTAGTTTTGAACTAGCCAAATCCGGCTGTTACAATCCGGCTCGACGAACTGTTGTTTAAGTTACGCCGTGCGATTTTTGTTCACTAACTTAAAATAAGGAAAAACGATGAGTCTTTTTGATAGCTTAGTACAAACCGCCCTGCAAAGCACCCTTGGCGGCAATGCGGAAAATCAAACCAATAACCTGGTCAAAGGCGTAGTCGGGCGAAAACAAACCGGTCAGCCCAGACCAGGTCGTCGCCGCATTAGGACAGGAAAAAGTGGACGAACTGGCTAAAGAAGCCGGTATCCCCGAAGATAAAGGTGCGGAAGTGCTGTCTCAAGTCCTGCCATCTGTCGTCGACAAAATGACGCCCGAAGGCGAAATTCCGGACGAACACCATTTAGGCACTTTATCTAAAGTGATTTTGGGGGGCATTGGCATTGCCGGCGCGGCGATGGCGGCAAAAGCCGTTGCGGGGCATTTTGCCAATAAGAACGAAGCCGACACAACCGTTGCCCAAGCGCCTGAAAACAACCCTACACAAACCGCACCCAGCGCGGCACCACCCCCAACACCGGAAGCGCGAACTTACACCGTGGTATCCGGCGACAATTTATCTAAAATCGCCAAACATTTTTACGGCAATGCCAACGACTGGCCGAAAATATTCGATGCCAACCGGGATAGATTGAGCGATCCCGATAAAATTAATGTCGGTCAGATATTGCGTATCCCTTAAAATATCCCCTAGACACTCCCTTTCTCCACCCTGCGGGAAAGGGAGTCCGGGAAAACCGAATTTGCGTTAACCATGACCCCCCCTCATTCTCCCAACCTATTTTTGTATTTCGCTTTACCCTGCGAAGCAAAACCCGTCATCGACAAATTCAAGCTTAAAAAAAACGTTAATATTCATTGTTTTGCTGTTTACAGCAATGATAACCTCTGTTTAACCGTTACCGGCATCGGCAAGGCGGCAATGGCGGCAGGTATTGCTTACACCCAAGCCTTATTTCCTTCCAGCAACCACCCGATAATGCTCAACATAGGTATTGCGGGACATCAGACGCATTCCATCAGCAGTGTGTTTTTGCTCGATAAAATCACTGATAACGATACCGGGCGGCGGTTTTATCCGCCGTTGGCATTCACCCCGCCCTGCCCTACTTATCGCCTAATCACTGTTTCCAAACCGCAAACC
>JBGAWU010000450.1:263-2182 GCA_044227425.1 Methyloglobulus sp. | reverse complement strand
CATTATTGTTTGCAGCGATTGAGTTGCTCAAAGATCGGGCGGCACCCGCCTGGGAAATACCGCTGCTCCAGCAGTTTTTTGTGGTTTCATTTATTGTGCTTGCCCCTTTCGTCGGGCCTTATGCGGATTCCTTGCCAAAAGGCCAAGTTATGCTGATTAGCAACGCCATTAAAATAGCCGGTTGCTTGGCCATGCTTTTTGGGATACATCCATTATTTGCTTACGGTTTTGTCGGCACCGGTTCGGCCTTATATTCGCCGGCAAAATACGGCATTTTAACGGAGTATTTGCCGAGCGAACGTTTAGTATGGGCGAACGGCTGGATGGAAGGTTTGACAGTAGCCGCAATTATCTTGGGCGCTATAATCGGTGGCTTGTTGATCGGTTCGCAATTGGATGCCTTTGTTACGCAAAACCCGTTGGGCGCCGGTATCGACACGGCGGCGGAATTTGCGGTGTTAATTGTCCTTGGCGTTTATTTTGTGGCGACGATGTTCAACCTGTTTATTCCTGCGCTGCCGATAGAGCACGAAACGCCGAGTTATAAACTCTCGGTTTTATGGGCTGATTTTTGCCAGAATTTTCGCTTATTATGGCGTGATCCCCTCGGGCAAGTTTCACTGGCGGTCACATCGCTTTTTTGGGGGGCGGGCACTACGTTGCGGTTTATTATCCTGATTTGGGCGGCGTCTAAGCTTAAGTTGGATTTGCAGCAAGCAACGCAACTAACGGCGGTGGTGGCGGTCGGATTAGCGGTCGGTTCGGCTATTGCGGCTAAATTCGTACCCCTCGGACATGCGGTCAGAGTGCTGCCGTTGGGAATTTTGATGGGCGTTGTGATCGTTTCGATGGCTTGGATTACCGACACTAAGCTGGCAATTTCGATGCTCGTGCTGATAGGTATATTGGCCGGTAGTTTTGTTATTCCGATGAACGCGTTATTGCAGCATCGCGGCCATTTGTTGATGGGTTCCGGCCATTCAATTGCTTTACAAAACTTCAATGAAAACGCCAGTATCCTGTTAATGTTGGGGGCTTACGCCTTGATGCTGGAAGCCGAGATGCAGATCCAATCCATCGTCATTTCCTTTGGCCTTTTTATTGCTTGCACCATGACTTTTTTGTTTAGGATACACGGACACGATCAAGACTGATATATTACCCGATTTCATTTTACCTATTCGAGGTAGTTATGCCTAGACCCGTCACCCCTTCGATTGCCGCCGATACCATTATCGAATTAACCGATTACCCAGGCCGTCCGATTGTTTTGATTGAGCGGGCATTTCCTCCCTTCGGATGGGCGATACCCGGTGGTTTCGTTGATGTCGGTGAAAGGATCGAAGACGCCGCAATCCGTGAGGCGAGGGAAGAGGTGAACCTGGACGTCGAATTAATTGCATTGCTTGGGATCTATTCCGACCCGTCCCGTGATAACCGGGGCCATACCGTGACTGCGGTTTATGTCGCCAGCGCTCCGGGGAAGCCGATAGCCGCCGACGACGCCAAGAATTGCCAGGTTTTCGATATTAATGAATTGCCTGGCCTGTTGGCTTTCGATCATGATCTTGTGCTCAAAGACTACATGGCATTCCGTGACAGCGGCCAAGTGACGCCCTTGCGCGGTGACTCATTCTGAATTTGGCGTACGGTTGGTTAAACCGCGGATGAAACAACGGGTCTTGATTATGTCCGTAGGAGCCGGAAACGGCCATATCAAAGCAGCGGAGGCGTTGGAAAAATCCTTCGCCGCCGATAGCCGCGTCGCAGAAGTTTTCAACAACGATGCATTGCAGTATACGAACAAGCTGTTCAGAAATTTTTATTCCAAGCTTTATATTTCTTTAGTCGAGTCAGCCCCAAATTTTTTAGGATGGTGGTACAAAACAACCGACGAGCCTTGGCGCAATGATCGTATG
>JBGAWU010000450.1:0-253 GCA_044227425.1 Methyloglobulus sp. | reverse complement strand
AAAATTCATTCAACATTACAACCCGCATATCGTCGTTTGTACGCATTTCATGCCGGCGGGTATTATTTCCCACCTGATCGCAACACACCAAATTAACGCGCAATTGTCCATTGTTGTGACGGATTTCGATTTTCATGCGATGTGGTTGTCGCGTTCGTTCCATCGCTATTTTGTTGCGCTCGAGGAGACTAAGTCCCATTTAACGATGCTTGGAATTCCGGGCGAAAGGATCAGCGTTTCGGGAATACCTATC
>JBGAWU010000044.1:0-10883 GCA_044227425.1 Methyloglobulus sp. | reverse complement strand
AACGAACGGGTTTTGATCATTTTTGAAGGCCGGGATGCAGGGGGGAAAGACGGCACCATCAAGCGCATTACCCAGTATCTCAGTCCCAGGGAAACCAGGATCGTCGCGCTTGGAAAACCTTCGGACCGCGAAAGCAATAGTTGGTATTTCCAGCGCTATGTGCCGCATCTGCCCGCTTCCGATGAAATTGTGCTATTTAACCGGAGTTGGTATAACCGCGCCGGTGTGGAAAAAGTCATGGGGTTTTGTTCAGACAAGGAATACCACGATTTCCTCGAAACGGTGCCTAATTTCGAGCAAATGCTGGTCCTATCCGGCATAAAACTACTGAAATATTATCTCGATATCAGTAAGGGCGAGCAGAAAAAACGGCTGAAAGACCGCCAGCAAAATCCGTTAAAGCAATGGAAAATCAGCCCCATAGACATGGCGGCACAAAAGCATTGGGACGAATACAGCCAAGCCCGGAATATCATGTTAGCTAGGACACATCGTATCACAGCGCCTTGGACGGTAGTAAAAGCTGACAATAAACTAGCGGCGCGCATCAATGTCATCAAAGATATTCTTTTCCGCCTGGAATTCGCGGGTAAAGACGAATCACTCATCCTTCCCGATACCAATATCGTGTTTAATTACAATGAAAGTTACTTGGAAAACGGCATGATTGCGCCTTAGCAGGTTGTTGCCAGACTGTTCCGCCTGCAAATGCATTGTTTAACATTGGCCCATAATGCCCTTGGCAACAGTGCACTGTGCTACCCGAACTTCGCGGTCCGAAAAACCGTTCCGTGGCTTCGTTGCAATCCAAAAAAACGGCCTTATTGACAAGTCAAGTACCAGTCCATAGAATGAAACCATGAACCTATCAAGTATTATTTTTTCTGTGAAACACAACGTGCGTTGGCTGCGGAAGTTTATTTTCGCGCTATTCCGCGTTGTTATGGCTTAATTAATTTTACCATTTACCAAAGCAACTGCGGATCTTGTCCCGGTGGCTTTGGCAAATTTTCAAACAACATTCCCCCAACAAGATTCGCAACTTCCAAAAAGGAGAATCTTGTGCAACCAGCAACACCCCTTACCGCGCAACAACATAACCGGCAGATTTTAACCGGCTGCTTGTTTGTGTTATTGGCCGCGTTCGGCTTTTCAGCCAAAGCTATCCTGGTCAAGTTGGCATACCTTGCCGATCCTGGGCTAGATGCCGTTACCTTGATGTTACTACGCATGGCGATATCTTTGCCCTTTTTCCTCGCGGTTGCCGTGTGGTCTAATCGACCGGCAAAAAACCCAACCGGCCTGCTGCCGATGAAATTACGCGATTGGTTCATAGTATTGATATTGGGTTTTTTAGGCTATTACTTATCCAGTTTGTTGGACTTTAAAGGACTCACCTACATTTCGGCAGGGCTTGAGCGCCTGATTTTGTACCTTTATCCGACATTTGTGGTGTTATTGACGGCGGGTTATTACCGCAAAGCCATTAACCGGCATCAGATATTGGCATTACTGCTGACTTATGCAGGCATTGCCTTGGTGTACACTAACTACAAGCTACAGTCAAACGCGCCAAGTTTGCTGCTGGGTTCTGCATTTGTTGCCGGTAGCGCCATGACTTTTGCGCTATTTTTAGTCAGCAGCGGCGTGTTGATCAAACGCATCGGGTCAGTGCGCTTCACCGCTTATACCATGACGGCGGCTTGTCTATTGACGGGGATGCATTACCTTATCAGCCATGGCGATAAGCCTTTGCATTTAGCAATCAGGATATATGGCCTGGCGGGCATTATGGCGATTTTTTCAACGGTGCTGCCGTCATTTTTACTGAATGCGGGAATTCAGCGCATTGGGGCGAGTTCGGCTTCCATTATCAGTTCAGCAGGGCCGATTGGAACGTTAGTTTTGGCATTTTTCCTGCTGGGCGAAGCAATCACACCTTCCCAAATAGCAGGCACTCTCTTGGTCTTGGTCGGTGTCTATGTGGTTAGCCGAACGCAATCACACTGATTGCTTGCTTCAGGTTTATGGAAAATAACGCCAGATAACCGTGAGTTGGAATAAAAACACCCATTGATTGGCGAAAACCTGCTATTCGCAATATCAATCGATAATAAAATCGATCCGGCTTTGTGCATAGGTATTTATCGTTTAACCCCGCTAAATTATAAGCAGCGTATTTCCGATGCCAATCCTATGCGGTTTTAAGCCGGATCGACCTTCCATTCAGGTTTTATAGGGGAATTAGAACTAAAGAGGCTGTACAGTTCAGCTCAATATAATTCGATTTATTGATAACGCCGATATAGGGGGTAGGAATAAAGGGCGTGGC
The DNA here is from genome assembly GCA_044227425.1 of Methyloglobulus sp. Lineage (GTDB taxonomy): Bacteria > Pseudomonadota > Gammaproteobacteria > Methylococcales > Methylomonadaceae > Methyloglobulus. Next base: position 8,551 of record JBGAWU010000044.1, on the reverse strand, counting down.
TATGGTAGTCAACACTAACTGGCTTTTAAAGCTGGCCTTGGTTATGAAGTCGCCCTGAAAATTCTGCCCTAAATTAATGGCTGGAAGGATAACCGAAGCCTTCTTGATAAAGACATCCGGCATGAATTGTACTGTGGTTGTCAGGATAGTGCCGATAACGGTTTTTTTTGATTCGATATTGGCTTTCCCGGCGGTGAAATGTTTATTCCATAGATCTAGCGTTAAAAATACGGTATCGATGGTTTCAGGGCCAATGGCGTACGTCCTGTAACTGAAGGCAACGTTAGTGCCTTTGCAGGTATACAAATTGGGTAGGTCTGCATAAGCCTGCGAAAAAGCCAGGGTTGAAAACACGCCTAAAATTGCTGCTACGATTGTTTTTGACATTCGGTTAACTCCTAATAGTATTGGTTTGTATTGCCTGGAATAAATTGAAATTAAACACTACGGATAGCCAATGGACTCGATGGCAAAGTGATAGCATTTACCCGACTGCCAATCCATCAGATGGTTTTAGTGTAAAAAGAAAAGGGTGAACGAATGGTTAACAACAGCTCAATTTCTATTAAATCCAATAATAGATGTTTGCTGGTGGTCAATCTATTTTGGTCAACCTACGTTTGGATTAAGGCGATTAAAAATAAACTGACATCTTGTGCAATTTTCCATCATTATTCCTACACTTAACGAAGAACGAACGATTGTTGGCTGCCTAACGGCACTGCAAGCTTATCGCGGCCGTTGTGAAATTATTGTCGTAGACGGAGGTAGCGCCGATAATACAGTCAAACTTTGCCAGCCCCTTGTAGATAAGGTAATGGTTTCGGAACGCGGACGGGCGCTGCAAATGAACGCCGGAGCAGATTGCGCGGATGGGAAGATATTGGTTTTTTTACATGCCGATACGTGTCTGCCGGCTAAGGCGATGGACTTGATAGAGAAAGCCATTAACCATCAACAACAATGGGGACGGTTCGATATTGAACTCATCGGCAGCCATTTTATGTTAAAAGTCGTCGCCACGTTCATGAACGGGCGCTCACGGCTGACTGGCATTGCTACCGGCGACCAAGTTATATTTGTTAAGAAGCAGCTTTTTGAATCCGTCGGACGCTATCCCGAAATTGCCGTGATGGAAGACATTGCCTTGAGCAAAGTGCTTAAGAAAATAAGCCTCCCGATTTGCCTAAAAGCCAAAGTAAAAAGTTCGGGGCGGCGCTGGGAGCAATTTGGGATAATTAAAACGATTTTGTTGATGTGGAGCCTGCGCTTGCGGTATTTCTTCGGCGCCGACCCTTCTACCTTGGCGGTCTTGTACAGAAAGGGGCGATTTTGGAAAGCGTAATTCGGTTATCGGTAGCGGTGGGTATTTTTTCTGTGATGGTGTTATGGGAAGCAGTAAAACCCAGGCGCACCCCGCAAACAAGCCGCAAGCAGCGCTGGCCGGTCAATTTGGGCTTAGCCTTATGCAATATGATCTTGATGCGCCTTACGATTGGCAGCCTGGCTTATTTCAGTGCGTTATGGGCGGCGGAACACGGTTACGGTTTGTTGAACCTCTGGCCGTTACCCGGCAGCGTGACGTTCATCGCCACACTGTTAAGCCTCGATTTCGCCATCTATTGCCAGCATATCATCATGCATAAATGGCCGTTGATGTGGCGGCTGCATAAAGTCCACCATACCGACCTGGAATTCGACGCCACCACGGCAATCAGGTTTCATCCGTTGGAAATCGTGCTGTCCATGCTTTATAAGACGGCGTTAATTGTATTGATCGGAGCGAATCCGGTTGCCGTCATCGCATTTGAAATTATCCTGAATGGTGCGGCAACGTTTAATCACAGCAATATCGACATCCCGGAAAGAGCCGATAAATTTCTCCGCTGGTTTATCATCACGCCGGACATGCACCGCATCCACCATTCCGCCGAACCTGCCGAAACGGACAGCAATTACGGTTTTTCGGTACCCTGGTGGGACAGGCTCTGTAATACTTACACTGCCAAACCGAAGCTACCGCAAACTACGTTAACTATCGGGTTAAATGCCTTCCGTAAGCAATCGGATTTAGGTTTTTTACAATGCTTGCAGATTCCGTTTAAAACCCAAATCAACCGCCAAGGATAATGCTTGCCTATCCCGATGCGGTCATCATGGTATTTTGCAAAGCGCCGGTACCGGGGCAAGTAAAAACCCGATTGATTCCACCGCTTACGGACGAAGAAGCGGTTCGACTGCATTGCGAACTGACCGGACTTACCCTGCAAACCGCTACGGAAACCCAGCTTTGTAATGTACAGTTATGGTGCTCGCCACAAACAGACCATCCCTTTTTTTCGTGGCTGGCACAACAATACCCGGTCACTTTGCATTTGCAAGAAGGCGAAGATTTGGGGGAACGGATGCATCATGCCATGGGATACGCCTTGTCCCACTATAGATATGCAATTATTATCGGTTGCGATTGCCCATCCCTTACCTCTTATCACCTTGAGGCGGCGATAAGAGTATTAAAAACAGGGAAAAGCTGCGTCATCGCACCGGCCGAAGATGGCGGCTATGTGTTGATTGGGCTTAACCGACCGCAACAATCCTTGTTTGAAAACATGCCCTGGGGAACTGGCAACGTCCTAAACTTGACGCTTGCCAGATTACAAGCCCAAGGCATTGACTATGAGGAACTCGCTACCCAATGGGATTTGGATACTGTGGCCGATCTCAAACGTTACCAGGCATTAAAAGTAAAAAACCGGTAGGCTTCAGCTTTTTTCAAAAAAACCGCTTTTTTTGAATTTTTCCCATTGAGCCATGAATTTTTTTTTGCTGAAGATAAAGTAAATCAGCATCAGCAAAATCGGCCAAAACATAAAAAACAAGACTTTAAAAAAGACGCCAAACTCCATAAAAACCTCTCGGCACGATTAAATTAAGCAATGAAACCTTGCCTATCCATTATTCCTTAAAAATAAGTGGACGCAAAAAAATGAAAACGATAATTTTAGATTTGGTTGCAGAAAAACCTTATCCACTCTTTGTTTCGATGGAAAGGTAGTGATTGCCCGAGTTCTCCTGTTTAACCCGTAATGATGCTATTTTAGTTAAAATGATTTTGTTACTTAGTTAAGAAAGGGCTTCATTTTTGAATCTTATGTAAGGAATCATACGATTTTGTAACGGACCGGAAGTTTTTCTTTAAGCATTGAACTGTCGATTTTGCTGTGGCTCTATAAACGCGTAGAGGGTTATTTACCCAAATTAAGACCGATAACAAAAATTTTGAGAAAGGATTTATAAGCAATGGCTGAGATTCCGCTAAAAAAAATAGATGTTGGTAATTTATCTCTCCTAGAGAGCTTTAAAGAAAATCTTCCGGCAGGTATTGCGGTGTTTTTAGTGTCCGTTCCCTTGTCGTTGGGGATTGCCTTGGCATCGGGCGCACCGCTATTTTCCGGTTTGATAACTGGTATTGTAGGTGGCTTAATAGTTGCCCCCTTGAGCGGTTCGGCGCTAGGTATCAGCGGTGTGGCGGCGGGCTTGATCCTGATCGTTTTGCCCGCCATTCAAAACTTGGGGTTCGGCGCATTTTTACTGGCGGCTTTATTTGCCGGTGTGTTGCAGGTTGTGATGGGGCTGATGCGGGCGGGTGTGATCGCTTATTATTTTCCTTCTTCCGTTGTCAACGGGATGTTGAGCGGCATCGGCATCATTATCTTCCTTAAGCAAATCCCGCACGCGGTCGGTTACGATAGGGATTATGAAGGCGACTTCGATTTTAGCCAAACCGACGATTACTCGTCCTTTACAGAGCTATTTAACATCATGGGCGCAGTGCAGCCTGGTGCTGTCCTAATCGCCAGCGTATCCCTGTTGATCGTGTTGTTATGGAATTTACCCGCCATGCAAAGGCACTGGTTAATCCATTTGATACCTTCGCCGCTGGTAGCCGTGATAGCCGGGTCATTAATTAATGAAATTTTGCTAAAGAGTTACCCCGAAATTGCTTTGGGTACGGCGCATTTGGTGTCTATACCGGTGGTAGGTGATGTCCCATCGCTAATGCAGGAATTGCATTTTCCCGACTTTAGCCAACGATCAAATCCTGAGGTTTATCTGGTTGGTTGTAGCTTGGCCCTCATTGCCAGCCTGGAAACCTTGCTTTCAGTCGAAGCAGTTGACAAACTCGACCCGTATAAACGGACAACCCCATTGGACCGGGAGCTGGTTGCCCAAGGTGTGGGCAATATCTTTTCCGCTTTGCTCGGAGGAATACCGATGACGCAGGTTATCGTGCGTAGCTCCATTAATATCCAGTCCCGTGCGAAAACCAAAATGGCGGGAATTATCAGTGGAACGCTCTTGTTAATGGCGGTTTTATTAATACCCGGATTCTTAAATAAAATACCGCTAGCGAGCCTAGCGGCCATCCTACTCGTGGTCGGTTATCAACTTGCAACCCAAGTCGCCTTTAAAACCTTATATCAAACGGGCAGTTATCAGCTGGTACCGTTTTGCGCCACCGTCCTGGGGTTGGTGTTTACCAACATCCTGGTCGGTATTCTCATTGGGTTTGTGGTTGCGCTTTTTGCCATCCTGCTGGAAAACTATAGAAGCGCATCTTATTTTAAAGAAATGCAAATCGGCAGCAAAACGATCATCCGCTTATCCGAGCATGTCTCGTTTCTAAACCGCGCGAAGCTGCAACAAACTTTGGAAGCCTTGTCGGCTGATAGTGAAGTCGTTATCGATGCCACACGCTCGAAATTTATTGACTACGATGTTTATGAAATAATCCAGAATTTTAAAAGCGAAGCGGATCATAAGCATATCAATATCATCCTGGAAAACATGCGGGGCTTCGGTTCCCTGCCGCCTATCGAGAATGTGCGGACGCACACCTACGATTCCCAGAAATCGCTAACGCCGAAGGAAATTTTGCATTTACTAAAAGAAGGGAATGAGCGCTTTGTCAACAACCTGAAGTCCAATCGGAATTTGCTGGAGCAGGTTAACGATACGAGCGACGGCCAGTTTCCGATGGCGATCATACTGAGCTGCGTGGATTCGCGTACGTCCGTAGAGCTGATTTTCGACCTCGGTTTAGGTGATGTTTTCAGCGCCCGCATCGCTGGCAACATCGTAAACGATGATATTTTGGGCAGTATGGAATTCGCCTGCAAGTTGGCGGGCTCCAAATTGATCGTCGTACTCGGGCATTCCCATTGCGGTGCAATTAAAGGCGCGGTCGCAAATGCACAATTAGGCCATTTGACCGGCCTGCTAGAAAAAATTAAACCTGCAATTGATAATGTTAAGGCGGCGCTCCCTTCTGACAGCTATATCGACAAAGACACTTTCGTACAAAAGGTGGCGGATAAAAATGTACAGCTCATCGTCAGCCGGATAAAAGAGCAGAGCATTATTCTTGCCGACATGGAAAAAGAAGGCCAAATTGCCATCATCGGCGGCATGTACGATATTGAATCCGGAAAAGTCGATTTCTATGAAGATACTTGAACAATGGCCCGATCTAGTATTGGTTAGCGAAAGGGAATTTCACAACACAAAATAGCCCGATTTAATTGTGGCTTTAAAAAGCTGTGTTTTTTCATGGATTGTTTTACCCCAAAATCATCTCCAGGCACAATCCGCGCGATTCTTCCACTCGTGCGGGTAACAGCTAATTGGTATTAATCGGAGACCAATTAGCTTCTAGCACTCCTTTGTAAAAAAAGAGAAAAACCCCGATTTCAATATTTATATTTTCTTGGTAAAGCCAGTTTTTCACCCTTGTCGCCCCATCAAATCTTTTCAAACAAATTAACCTTGATTACGGTTAAAATCTAAATTTTCTAATCCAGTTTGAGGAGACGGTCATGGGACGTACGCCATTGTTTAGGACGTTGGTTCTCGCCCTGCAGGCAGCGCGGCGGGAAAACCTGAAATCCCAGGATGTCCCGATGACATCGTTAGACCAGGACACCAAAGTCTGGCCCCGGCGGAAATTCATCAAAACGACGGCGGCGTTGGGCGTTGCCGGTTTAACCAGCGGTTGCCTGTCTTTCCCCGGCGATGCGGAGGCCGTACCCGTCAATCCGGTAATCGCCATCGTCGGTGCGGGTATTGCCGGATTGAACGCGGCCTATCAACTGAAGAAAGCCGGACACAAGGCTACCGTTTATGAAGCGCGCTCGCGGATCGGCGGCAGGATGCATTCGGTCGAATTGGGTAATGGTTTGACAGCCGACCTGGGTGCAGAACTTATCAATACCGACCATGCAGATATGTTGGATTTGGTAAAAGACTTCAATATCGAACTGTTCAACAGGGTGGAAGATTCGACCAGCCAGCCTTTTCCCAAAGAAGCGTTTTATTTTAACGGCGCCAGTATTTCGGAGTCCGAATTAGCGGACGATTTACGCCAAATTGCAGCGCAAATCAGCCTGGACGCCACGTTACTCGACCAGGATTGGGACACCTACGCGCCGCAGTTCGACAAGCTTTCTGTCGCCGATTACCTTAAGTTACATGCGGACAAAATTCATAAATCCTACCTTCTGGCGCTTTTCGCAAATATTATCCATACGGAATTCGGCGTTGAACCGGAAGAATCTTCCGCCATTCAGTTCATCCTGGTGCTGCCTGTGGTTAACGGGCAAGCCGTTGATTTATTGAGTTATAGCGATGAAACCTATAGCGTGGTCGGCGGCAGCGCAAAAATTACCGATGCTTTGGGTAAGGAATTGTCGGGACAAATCCAATTAAGAAAAACGTTAAAAGAGATCAAAAAGCATGCCAAAAAATTTCAGCTCACTTTTACGGACGAATCGGTCGTTTTTGCCGATGTAGTAATCGTTGCGATACCGTTTCCGGTCTTAAACAGGGTTGATATTCACGCGCCCCTGCCCAAGTTGCTGCGCCGTTTTATTAACGACGCCAAACTAGGCTCGAACGAAAAAGTGATTGCCGGATTCAACACGCGTTTTTGGCGGCAAGCGAATGGTTTTACGGATGCCGCCTGGAGTGATCTTGGTTTCTCCGAGGTGTGGGATGAAACCCAGCGACAACCGGACCGCCAGGATGGCGCTCTCAATTTTTTCCTAGGCGGAACACAGGCGCGCCATCTGGGAAATAGAAATGATGCAATGCGGCAGGGCAAGCATTTTATAGCCGAATTGGATCATTTTATACCCGGCACTAAAACTGAAGCCAACGGTCAGTTTACTAACTCGGCCTGGACGCTCAGCCCTTTAACAACAGGTGGTTATGCCAATTTTAAGCCGGGACAACTCACCCGGTTCGGCAGCCTTTTTTGGATAGAGTCCGATATTCCGGACGAAAGTCAACAGGTCAGTGCCGGTAATTTGATCTTTGCCGGAGAACATTTGAGCGATGCCTTTTATGGTTTCATGAACGGTGCGGCGCAAACTGGCAGGTTGGCTGCGAATTTAGTGTTGGCAAGGATAACCGCAAGTTGAAACAGTTGTTAATGCTGTAATAGCAAGCTCAGCATTAAGCAACAGCCAATCTAGAAACAACTGCCATAATCCAGCAAAATTTCTTCGCAATTGAAAAAGATGCGCGGATAGTCAATACGTATCGCCAATTTTAGGCCGTATTCGATAAACACAGCAATGGTGGTAAACCGGGCGAGGGTTGCCCAAATTCTGGCGCTTGTATTAGCCGAACAACGCCAGATACCCGTCGTCCACCAGACGATAGTGAGCAACAGTACGAAATGAATTTCGTCCCAACTGGAAACGGTAATTTTGCCTGATTTAGCCAACAAATCGGCTGTTAACAGGCCCGCATTCAAGAACAGGAAATAAGGCCAAAATACCCACGGCAATGCAATGCCGCCGACCCACGAAGCCAACAGATAACTGTCGTAAGACGGTGTTTTCCATGCCGGGTCAGGTTGCGGGGCGCTAATAAAAAGCACTAAAAAAATTCCGCTCATGATAACCAAGCATTCAATAGGGCTTACTATTTGAATATCATTAAACAATATCGGTAATGTATAAAAAAACATAAGCGAAATTCAGTCCAGATTCACATTGGCAAGTAATAATACCGGGAAATTGTGGATGGATAGGGCGGGTTACTACCGTAAAGTCATCGCCATTATTCATCTAAAACAGCATTATGATGGTAAACAATCCCTGATAACGTTGGCTAAAAAATAGCCGCACAGGTTATAATCCAAACCGTGAAAATGCGGTTAATCAATACTTTATCTTCAGGATGCCGGTGTTTGCATCCTGAAGATAGTGCATACAATGTTTTATCTATCAACCACGAGGGAACTTTTTATGAAAATTCAATCGCTATTTGTGGTAAGTATAATCTGTTTTTTCTGTTCCGGCGTTATGGCGGAAGATACAGCGACTGTCACTGGCATATGTAAGGACGGGGCGCCTTATACGGGTAAATCGAAAAGGGGCGCTTGCAGAGGGCACGATGGCGTCAAAGAATGGTATGGTGAAAAAGGCGCGGCTACCAGCGCACCTGCCCCTGCTGCGCCGGCTGCATCCGCACCGGCGGCGGAAGC
>JBGAWU010000449.1:0-2197 GCA_044227425.1 Methyloglobulus sp. | reverse complement strand
TGTTGAGCGATAAAACAGTCAATACCTACCGTTACCGCCTGTATGAAAAGCTGCAAGTCAAAAACGATGTGGAATTAACCCGGTTGGCCGTTAAATTCAGCCATATCGATACCGGGTTGATTTAAGCTATATCGCAATATTATCGAACCATAAGTAACGAAGATAAACCATATTTTCTTTAACTTAAGGCTTAAACTCCATTATTCATCCGTCGTTTCCACCGCCCATCCGACCAAGGACGGGGAAAATTACAGGCTTCTCGCCCTGGTATAAGCATCCCTGAAATCGAGGTATAACGGTTTATCCGTTTCCACCATTAACTTCAATAACATATTTTGTAATTGGTATTTAACATTGCCGATGGCTAACGCCCCTATGCCGACCGCTCCGGGCGAGTGGACGGCATGTTTAAGCGGCGCCCCCAAGTCGCTGCGTTTAATACCTTCTATACCTAAAGGCGGCACTGCGTTGACATCCCCGGCAACCTTGAGCTGCCTGGCATCATCCAGAGTATCTGCGTTGAGGACTTGTACCCCTGCTTTAGACGTACAAAACACAACATCTGCATGGGAGACAAGCCGGGCTTTGTCTGCATCAGAACTGGCCAACGTGCCTTTTAGCGCGCAACCGAAACGACCGTTGTATTCTTTTGCAACCGCTAGCGCCGTATCAACCGACAAGTGATCGGTCAAGACAATATCGGCACCTGCCAAGGAGGCAATCACTCCCGTTGCAATGCCAACTGAGCCCGTGCCACCGAAAACAACGGCATGGCAATCCTTTAATTCCTTACCGTGTTTTTCCTTAAGCTGTTTTTCAACGCATACAACCAAAGCCGCGGCAGTGGTAAATGCGCCGCTAGGATCGGCAAACACCGACACTTCAAACGGCGGGACCATCGCTTTTTTTGCGGCCTCCATCATGTCCATCGCCAACCCTAGATTCCGCCCACCGATAAATATGCCGGTGCGTTTCACCCCCGCAGGCCCCCTGGAAAAAATAGCATCCTGGACTAAGCCGTGGACGCTTTCCAGCTTGACGTTATTGTAGGGCATCATCACATCAAACCCGGCGTCCATCGCCATATTGATATCGAACGGGCTGTTGTGGGGCATCGGATCAAACATGTGTAAAATGCTGCGTTTTTCCATGATTCGTCCCTCTCGTATGGGTTAAGTAAGTGAATTAACTAGGTTGCCGATTTAACATAGGCCCTTGCGACATCGAAAGCATGTTCGAAATGCAGGTACACAGGCTTGTCGGTTTCAATCATTTGTTTAAGCAACCGGTTTTGCGCCTGGTATTTGATATTGCCGATTGCCAATGCCCCGATCCCGACCGCACCGCTAATTGTACCCGGAATCAAAGTGCCGTTCTGGAACGCATCGACACCGGCAATTCCGGCAGGCGGCACAGCATTCACATCGGCGGCGACTTTCAATTGCGGGGCGGCCCCCACCAGCTCGGCACTTAATAGCTCAATGCCGGCCGCACCGGTCGCGACAACAATATCTGCTGTCTTAATGTATTCGGACTTATCAGCGTCCGCACCTGCCGCAATGGCAATTTTGCCATCGCCGAATTCATTGCTGCACATATCGGCAATTTGTTGCGCTTTCTCAAGCTGGCGACCGATGATCCGCACATTTGCTCCTGCTTTTGCGGCAATGACCGCGGCGGCCTGCCCGACAGGACCCGTTCCGCCCAACGCCAACATCGTTTTACCTGCCAGGATTGTGTTAAATTTTACTGACAGTTCACGCTCCACCGCCGCCATCATCCCTGCCGCCGTCGTAAATGCGCCGCTGGGATCGGCAAATACAGACACCTCAAACGGGGGTACCATCGATTGTTTTGCCGTACGCAACATATCCATCGCTTGTTTAGTATCGCGTCCGCCGATGAAAATAGCGGTGCGCTTTAAATTTTTGGCGCTCCGGGAAAATATTGCGTCTTGCACCAACGCCTGAACTTCGCCGGGTTCGACATTGATATAAGGCACCGCCGACACCCAGCCAGCATCCATCGCCATATTGACATCGAATGGGCTAAGATTTTTTGCCGTCGTCAACATGTGTAATATATAAGGTTTTTCCATGATTTATCCCCAAATAAATAGCGCGAGAGTATAAAAGAAAATGCGCTGGATTAACACTCCCTAGGCAAATACAACCGATTAAGACTTGGGATAAACCCT
>JBGAWU010000448.1:0-2204 GCA_044227425.1 Methyloglobulus sp. | reverse complement strand
ATGAAATCCGCCATTTAACAGGGCCTTACGATTTAATTATTCACGACTGCTTTACCGGCGGGACGGAGCCTTCCCATCTGTTAACGGTGGAAACGCTTCAACAAATAAAGCAATTATTAGCTCCACAAGGAATTATGGCGCTTAATTTTGTGGCATTTAGCCAGGGAGAGGGGCAGAAATCGCTAGCTTCTGTTTCAAAAACCATCGCACAAGTCTTTTCCGACCAATCGCTTTTTATTTCGGAGCCGGGCGAAGATTTCAACGACTTTATCTTTCTTGCCGGCAACCAACCGCTTGATTTATCCTCGTCATCTCTCACATCCGTACAAAAAAATTGGCTCACCGTTCGTCAATTTGACTTAGATCCAACTGAAGGTATCGTATTAACGGATAACCTCAATCCGTTAGAGCATTTGCAAATCAGAAAATCCGAGAACTACCGTCATGTCTTGGTTGATTGGTTTGGGAATGACTTTCTTGTTCGTTGACTCCGGTTGACTGGAATCTTTTCGGCCACCCCAAATGATAAAATTCCACTAGACTTGAAAACCATAAAGATATTTAATATTAATTCTAAATAGATAGCTTAAGCTATTGTAATCAAATAACTCTACTAACTTATTGGTTTTGAAAGTTAAACCAAGTTAGCTTGATTCTGTGATTTGGAATGGGGGTATTAAGATGAATTGGTCGCGACCAGCTTTAGCGGGTTTTATGGTTTTTTCCAGCTTTTTTCTTATGGGCTTAAAAAAAACCAGCCACAACCCGGATGTTTCCATCAACAAACAGCCCACGCCTGTAGAGCATAATTATTCAAAACCTTTGGATTTGTCGATCCCGACCAGGAATGTCAACTTCCAAAATCAATTTGACGCTCTCGTCATTAATAATGATAACGGAGTAACTTCACTCGACAAGCCAATTAAATCCAGACCCATTGAATTGCGGGGACGTGTCATCATGTCGCAAGAACCCGAAGTGGAAAAGACAAAATCCGCCGATGGTGCCGGAATAGTCATCAACCTTAGGAATTGAGGTTCGCTTTTAAGGGATCTTGGAAACGAACCGTAAAATCATCAAGCATAAAAAAGGGAGGCATGTGAGCCTCCCTTCCTTCGGAAAAAACTTTTAGCAATTAAGCTTGAGCAATTTTGCGGCGTGTAACACCCATCATGCCCATTAACGCTGAACCGAACAACCATACAGCTGCAGGAATTGGGGTATGAACTGTAAATTGGTAACCAGAAAATCCTTTTGGTCCTGTAATTCCAGCTACATGGACAGTATGCTGACCGGTCAATACTGCGCTAAGGAAACCGCTTGCGCCAAATGCATCTGCAAGAATATCAACACCATCTAATGTAAATTCACTTACCCAAACTGGTACGTTGCTAGCAAAAATAGAAACAATACCGCTGCCAGTGACATTAAAAGTCCAATCATCACTTACTGTTGTATTAGCATGTATGTTTTGTTGAGTACCAAAAAGATTCCAGTCATCATTTTTAGTCGCAAATGAGCCAGCAGGTGTACTAACCCAATCCAACGTTGCAGCGCCAGCCTGGAATGAAACCGCCGCGAATGCCAAACTTAAAATAACTAATAATTTTTTCATAAGTCTCTCCAAAATATTAAATAACAAGTTTTAAAAATAAAAATTGCAACTCAGCCATCTTTTTTGGTAAAGACCTGTAGCTTTCCGACCCTACCTCACGATAGGTGTAGCCCTGTGGAATAACGATATACCGTTATTCCACCTCCCTTTAAAAAACTCCTTGATACCGCTTGTCCTTTGTTTTCTATTAAGCTTTAGAAGCTGGGATAGATTAACCTTGGTTTATTACCCTGAATATACGTAAGATTACCTAGTCCTTCGATTCTTAGCATTAACGAGAAGCCTCTGCCCTTCCCTGTTTCCCGCAACTCCTTCAACGTCCATTTTCATCAGGGGCTTCACAAAATCGGTATCCTTGCCGACTTGTCCTTTTTCGTTTAATGCTGCTTCCTTAAGTTGGCTTCATTTTATAGATTCCAACTAAAATAAATATCCGTATAAATACCTAGTCCATTTCCTTAAATCCTAGAACTGTTACACTCATTCCATTGAGTTTCTAATTTAGGCATTCTTATATGAATCTAACCTGAACGCATAAATCCGACATTCCCTTGCCCCTAACACCTTTGCTTCCCTTGCCAGGTTTGTC
>JBGAWU010000447.1:0-2205 GCA_044227425.1 Methyloglobulus sp. | reverse complement strand
TCATAATTAATTTTTAACGAGGCTATTATAATATTGCGAGTATCCAATCAGCTTAGCTTCTAATAGTCTATAATCCATCCAGAAATAGGCATTTTTTCAAAGCACCAACAATGCTGAATTTATTGATTAATAGCATTAAATTGGGTTAGCAAACATAAGCAATCTTCAAGTAAGGAAGTCCACGTTATGGAAAAACAAAAAAAAATAGCCTCGCCACTGAAAACCAAAATCCATCTTATAGATGATGGCGATATTGCTCCCGTGTTAAACGAATCCGATATTGAAGCCTACGAAGTCGATCAGGCCATTGAAAGCGCCGGGCTTATTAAGGAAACGGCTTTGAGCGATATATTAAGCCATATAAAACCAGGCGACACCGCTTCTTTAAGCCAAACATTGCAAGCCATACTGGGCGGCGCCGCTCCTGATGACGCCTTTAAACTACGGCAAGAACTCCTAAAACAGATCCCGGATAAAACCCGAAGGAAAACCAACCCGGATGACGAACTTTCAAACGATTGGCGTCATGGCGGGTATCCGTACAAAAATTTAATGGCGCGTAAAAATTACGAGAAATCCAAATATCTGCTCCAAGTTGAATTGTTAAAGTTACAAGCCTGGGTCAAAGACTCACAACAACGAGTTGTCATTCTCTTCGAAGGCCGTGACGCAGCAGGTAAAGGCGGCACCATTAAACGGTTTATGGAACATCTCAATCCGCGGGGCGCACGGGTCGTGGCATTGGAAAAACCTTCCGAAATTGAACGTGGACAATGGTATTTTCAACGCTATATCCAACATTTGCCTACCGCTGGAGAAATCGTCCTCTTCGACCGCTCCTGGTATAACCGGTCAGGTGTTGAACGGGTAATGGGGTTTTGCAGTGACGGGGAATATAATGAGTTCATGCGGCAAGCGCCTGATTTTGAAAGAAATCTTGTACATAGCGGCATCCATTTAATCAAATTCTGGTTTTCGGTCAGTCGTAAGGAACAGCGTCGGCGCTTTAAAGAACGTGAAGCGCATCCCCTGAAACAATGGAAATTGTCCCCTATCGATTTAGCCTCCCTGGATAAATGGGAAGAATATACCAAAGCCAAAGAAGCTATGTTTTTTTTCACCGACACTGCCGATGCACCTTGGACGGTAATCAAGTCCGACTGTAAAAAACGGGCGCGCCTGAATGCTATGCGCTATATTTTGCATAAACTGCCTTATAAAAATAAAAACCTGGACCATGTAGGTTTGGTCGATTCTTTGTTGGTGGGCCGCGCTCAAGTCGTTTATGAAAAAGGTGAGAATGAAAATAATTGATAGCCATATAAATTGATTTTTTAGCAATACGGTGTGGTAAGGGTAAAATAAGAGGATTTTTTAGTTACGGACAGGTCGTAACAGGGTTGATTAAAGCCATAGAGTCAGGCAGCTTCATATATTAGCAACATATTTCGTATGCCTTAAATGTGGTAGAAGGGATGATTCCTTCGGTATCCCAAGCTATTATTTATCTTTAATTTCAGAATGATTTGCGATTTTTAGCTATAAAAACCTCATGAAACTAGCCTATTTTATTAACCAATACCCCAAGGTAAGCCATAGCTTTATCCGTCGGGAAATCATGGCGTTGGAAAAACTAGGCTTCGAAATCGAACGCTATGCCTTGCGCACGGATAAAGATGAACTGGTCGATCCCCTGGATCAAGCCGAATTGCAAAAAACCCGCTACCTCCTTTCGGAAAGCAAGTTAAAAATCATTACGGCTTGCATTAATGCCTTGTTGACTTCGCCCTTTCTATTCTTATCGGCATTAAGAACTGCTATCAGTCTCGGATACCGCTCTGAACGCGGACTACTCGTGCACCTCATCTATTTGGTGGAAGCCTGCTTGTTGCTCCAATGGCAGAAAGAATCCGCAGTCTCGCATGTGCATGCCCATTTCGGCACCAATTCGACAACTGTAGTGATGCTTGCCCGATTGCTGGGTGGGGCTGGTTACAGCTTTACGGTGCACGGGCCGGAGGAATTCGATAAACCGGCGTTTATCCATCTTGCCGAGAAAATACAGCACTGCCGTTTCGTCGTCGCCATTAGTTCTTATGGGCGCAGCCAGTTGTTCCGGTGGATTCCTGCCTCACAATGGCATAAGGTTAAAATCGTCCACTGCGGGCTTGATGCCGACTTCCTTGAAAATAAAGGACAAAAAAT
>JBGAWU010000446.1:0-2243 GCA_044227425.1 Methyloglobulus sp. | reverse complement strand
CAAGCGAGGGTCTGGATTACCGACCAACCGCTTAATCCTTTCACCCAGTTTTTGTTTTGCCGCTACCGCCTCGTTCCTGGCTTTGACAACCTCAGGATGGTTTTCGCCCATTTTCAGTATTTCCTTGCCCAGCATGGCATCGGCCTGGGCGAAATGCTTCATGTTTTCCTGAAAAACCGGGTCGGTTTGCAGCAATAACGCATCGGAAGCCTGTTTGGCAGTCAAGTTCAGGGTTTTTGTAAGTTGGTCGCGTTCGCCCATCAGCCGGGAATTTTCCGCTTTTAATTCGAACAATTTGATTTTTACATCTTCCAGTGAGGTTGTGAACTGATTGAATTGTTCGATCGCCACCACTTTCGATTCGGACTGATAAGCCAGCAACTGGTCACGGCTTTGTTTTAATTTGTCTTGTACGCTCGCCAGCATCCTTTGGACGCTGTCTTCGCGGCGTTTGATTTCATCCTCGCGCAAGTTATTCAGGGTTGATTCCATTGCTTCGTAAAGCGCATACGATTTTTTTTGCGCTTCGCTCCCTGTTTTGCCTTGGACTTCAAAAAAAATCATCGATGTTTGATCAACCAAGGTGATCCGTGGTTTTCCGAAAGCATCGGCGTCCATCTTCATCTTTTTGGCGGCAAGCTCCAGTACGCCGCTGCTTTCCGCGATAGATTTGTAATTCGCGTTGGGGCTGATCGTATTACTGCCGTAAGCGGATGTGGATGAGGTAGAAGCCTGGCCAATGCTATCCAGCTTGACCATGGCGTTAACGCCGGTGCCCGGCAATATGAGGGTCCATTTACTGGTGTAGCGGGGTTTAGCAAACTTGAGATAAGCTAAGGACGGCCCCCAGATCAACCCGAGAATCAAGACGCACAGGATGCCGTACCTTTTTTCCCGTCCTTGATCCCCCGGCGTCCATAATAAAACCCGCCGCCAAAGTTCTAAATTTTTGAGTGTTTGGTCATCATCCGTCATAACAGGAATAAAAGTTTCGCGAGCGTTATCGGATCAAGTATATCACCGAAAAACTTGGCTATTTCGCGAATATTCGTCGCATTCGAATCAAAACACGCCAGCCCGTCGTCAGGCATCAAATACGGGTTTTTGGCTTGGTCATTCGCATTAGACGCGACGTCGTCCAATTCAAACATTTTTACATCCATCTGTCCGTTAACCGGATTTTTGGTGCTGTACAACAGTTTTCTGGAACTGTTCACCCATGATCCGCCGACGCAGTTGGCGGCCAACGCCCCATCCAACAGATGCGAGCCATACGGAATGTCGCGGGCGGCTTTGGATACGCCAGCCTGGGCATTACCCGAAATGGGCTGACTTAAATTCGACATGAAAATCTGGAAACCGGGTGGCGTAATCTGCGAAGGCCGAATCAATTCGTCCTGCAAATGCCCAATCGACGGCACTTCCAACTGGTCGCCCGCGATCAGCGGAATATCTTTGACGACAGAACCGCTAAAAACACCCCTGATGTCCAGACGGACGGCCTTGCCGCCCCGGATTAACCTGACGTTTTGCAAATCAGCGTCCGGCCTGATACCGCCCGCCCCTTTCAGTCCCGAGGTTAAATAACGGTTTACCGAATAATCGCCGCTTTCTTGTGTTTGCTGGAAAGACTGTTCAGCCACTAACTGGTCATTAATCATGACCCGACCCGGCCTGAATACGGCGCCCCTCACAAAAATCTGTATCTTCGACCATTGCAAGATGCTCAAGCTAACACCGTTGAATCCGGGCTGGTACATTTTCTGGCCGACAAGGGCATCGGTTAATTTTTGTTCGGCGTCTTTAACGCTTAAACCAACAACCGGAATCGGTTGCAAATAAGGGATATGCAATTGCCCGTCGAGATTGATTTCAAACACGCCGCTGAACATATCACCTTCTTCAATCTTGACGCGGACTCGGTCGCCCGGGGACAAAGGCAAAGCGGAAATATCTGGTGTTAACCAGGTGTCTTCCGCAATCCTTTCCATTTTGGGCGTCATCGGAACCGGCGCATTCGCTGTTTTCCCGGCACCCGGCATAGCAGAGCAGCCGAATAACAGCGACGACCCCATCATGACAGTCAGCAACTGGCGTTGAGTTTGGCTACAGATGTTTCCCAATAGGCCCATGGCGATGCCCTCCGTTATGCTGCGAGAGCGGTCGCGGTAAAAAAGAAGCCCTTCAACCGGGTCAGCTCAAAAAAAGCTTCAAGCACAGGCGAAATACCTTTTAAGACCAGT
>JBGAWU010000445.1:0-2247 GCA_044227425.1 Methyloglobulus sp. | reverse complement strand
GGCTGGCGCGCGAGGATCTGCTCGAGCACCGCGATGCCGCGCCGCGAGCCTTCCTGGTCCTTGTGCACGCCGGACGCACGGATCGGGACGATGCAGCTGTCGCTGGTGTGGCGTGCGACGCAGTTCCGGTCCTCGCCCCAGCGCAGGTACATCCGCTCGATCATGGAAGCCCAGTCTTGTGCTTCCGTGCCGCCCGAACCGGATTGAATATCCAAAAAGGCGTTGTTTGCATCCATTTCGCCGGAAAACATGCGACGGAATTCCAGGTCAGCAACCCGTTTTTCAAAGTCGGCTAAATCATCAACTACGGTATCGACAGTGTCTTCATCATTTTCTTCCACTGCCATCAGCAATAATTCTTCGGCATCGGACATGCCTTGATCTAGGTCCTTAATGGTGTTAACGACAATTTCCAATTGTCCGCGCTCTTTGCCCAAGGCTTGTGCTTGCTCCGGGTTATCCCAAATTTTCGGGTTTTCCAGCTCCCTTAAGACTTCTATTAAGCGTTCGCTTTTGGTTTCAAAGTCAAAGATACCTCCTAAGCGCGTCGCCACGGCTTTTAAGGTCAGCGATTTTGTTTTTGATGGGGTTGATTTCTTGCATGAAAATAATGGTATTTCTGTAATTAATAACCTTCTATTGTAAACTATTTAGTAGCAACAGATCATATTCGGTTAAGGCGCGGTTAAAGCGATCTTGAGGTTTTTTGAATCATTCGGGATTATGAAATGTTTTTTGTCGGTATGTACTAAACTTTAATGTATTTAAAAAATATTTTTGAAAGCCACCTGGGTAGTTTTCGTATACGGACGAGTTTATCAATAAATGGTGGAAAGTATTTCCCTCTGGGTGTCTAAAAAATGAAGTTTGTAGGACGGACAAAGCAACGGCAGTCAACAGCCGGAAATTTCATAAACAGAAGCTTTGGAATGGTTCTGATACTTAGTGTGAAACAAAATTTTAAATTGCCATGTTAACATCAGGACTAGGTAACCTTAGTTTCCATCCAGTCCAGCCGACTGATTTGGAATTCTTGTGTACCGTTTATGCCAGTACGAGAATGGAAGAGTTGTCTATCTTAGGCTGGAGTGAAGGCCAAAAATTGGCATTTTTAAATATGCAGTTTTTAGCTCAGCATAATTATTATCAGCAGTGTTATAAGGATGCTGATTTTTTAATCATCCACGCTAATGGTCAGCGGATAGGGCGTATTTATATCGCTCACTGGCCTAAAGAAATTCGTATTGTGGATGTGGCCATATTGCCTGAATACCGGAATTCTGGTTATGGCACCTCTATTTTGCAAGGCATCCTAAGCGAAGCGGCCACTGCCGGTAAACCTGTAACCATTCATGTCGAACGCAACAATCCGGCGTTGCAACTTTATCGTCGCTTGGGTTTTGTCAAAAAGGGGGAACAAGGCGTTTATGATGAAATGGAATGGTCGAACGGCTTGCCTTAATATAGAAAGCTTAACCTATCGAAAGCTCAAGTTTGTTAATAGATGGGTTGTTTATGGCTTTGATAAATAAATGCCCAGCACTTCTTGTGAGATTCGCAGGTGCATAAAATGTTCGAGGTATGACCGCTTTATAAAACGGCTTTAAAGTTACTCAATCATTTTCAGGATGCTGGTTTTTTTTAAGAGTGTGCAAAGGTAGGTAGGCAGCCTGCCTGCAAAATCTTCTCGCTGGGTGCATCACGTTACTGGTTGATGCTTATCGGAAAAGTCTGTGCGTTTTCCCAGGCCAAATCTAGTCGCACTTTGTTCCTACACCCATTTGAATAGTGGGTGCTTTATTCGTCTGAGTGAAATGAATGCCAACAATATCCCCAGCAGCAACCGGTACATTTTGGGCGGAGCTGCAGGTGTAGGTAGTATTGGCTGATTGGGCTGAGAGGGTGCAGGTTAATAGCTGGTCTACCGAGTTTTTGGTAAGGGCAATGGTGATGTTGTCTGTGGCAGTTCCTGAAAGATAACGCGCTGTAACTTCCAGGGCTTTAAAGGTACAGGAGACAGGCATAGCGATTCCGTTCCACTGAGAACCGTTAGCTTGCTGGACACTAGTTCCATTGAGGCTTATGTAAGCTGGATTTAAATTAGTTGGGTTGAGAAACGCAGCCCCAAACACCCCAGCCCCATTCGCGCCTGTAGCACCTGTTGTTCCCGTCGCGCCGATTGCTCCTGCTGCTCCCGTTGGGCCTACAGTTCCCGTTGCACCGGTTGCCCCCGTGGGGCCTAAAGCC
>JBGAWU010000444.1:0-2263 GCA_044227425.1 Methyloglobulus sp. | reverse complement strand
GTGCGCATTTTGGAGGTTGAACCCAAGTCGAGGCGGATACCTTCGTTAATGTCTAAGGGCTGGTCAAAGCTGTCAGTCTGTATCCTCAGAAGATTTCCTATCGGGCTTTTTTCGAATAGCATCAAACTGTAGATAATCGGCGATAAATCGACATTACCGTTGAGCATCCGCTCGCCGAAAATACCGGCGGCGCGGGCTTCATCCTGATCGCTCAAGCCGTGCAACGCTTTGCTGACGGATTGCTGGACACCGTAATCGAGGGTGGTTTTAACGGTTAAATCGAGTCGGTCCAATTCGTAATTGGTTTTGATGTCCAGCATTTTGGCCAGCCGGGTACGCAAGATGCTTTGCGTTTTCTTTTCTGCCATAAAGGCTGCCGGATTAACTGCGGCGGTTACCGGTTTAAGGTAATTTATCTTGAGGGCGGCATCCCGAAGCGTTGCCGATATAACCCCGTCTTTGGCCATCAATCTAATATAGCTGTCTGTTAACTCCTGCAGCGATGCGTAACCTTCGCCGAGAAGATAGGAGGGTCGCCGTTGCGACAACAGCGTCGTCAACACCAGGCGGAATCCGGTCGCTTGCTGGGGGCTGACAGGCGAATTGGAATTGAGCGCATTCGGATTCAGTAGTTTATTGATCTCGTTAAAGTTGGCGCCGAACCAGGCCGCCAGCCCGTCGCCTAAGCCGTGGACTTCGCCCGATTTCGGGGTGGCGGATAAGGGCATTGAATTCAGATAGGCAAGGACGATCTGCCGACGCATTTCGCGGGTGTCCGGCCCTAACAAATAGGAGCGGATTGAAGCGCTGGACATCTGGCGGATTTTGTCGAGCGCGGAATTGGTGTAGCCATTGGAGGAATGCCGGTATTTTTCGATTTGTGTGGCTAATGTACTGCCTCCCGGTGTACTGTCGATTATGCCGAGCTTATTGGCCATCATGAGTAACGTGGAAAATCCGAAACGATCCCATTCCACCGCGGGATTTTGCGTAGGGAAGCGGTTACTGAGCAACTCCCTGTTTTCGATGAACAGCAATGTTTGCAAGATAAGGGGCGGGATGGAATCGAAATTCGCATATCCGTTGTTTGGATAGAGGTTACTGAAAATAACCTTATCGTTTTGGTCGATAATGGTTAGGCCGCCTCTGGATTTTTCCTGATAAATGGGAAAAAGCCCATAACCGGCTAATTTACCCATCATCGGCGATGAAGAAGCTTGTTCACTGACAATGAAGCCCGCTTTCTCCAATCGGTTGATTGAATCGGGGATCAGGGTATAGCCCATGCGCTGGTCGTAAGGGCCATAGCTTGGGTAACGGATTGATTGACTGGGGCCGTTCTCAAGCGTAAAGCTTAATTGTTTGGCGATTTCGGAAAGGTAGCGGGCCTGGTATTTCGAAGTAGTGACTTCTTGATAAATAATTCTGGCGAGAACAGCGATGATAAGGAAAATGCCAAGGATAATGTACCCTGTTAAAAACCGATTGAGGGTTTTTTTATCCATACGTGTAATTTATTGTTTTTCTATGGTTTATTGGATTAGTCCTATCGATCTGGAATTTGGTGTTCATAACAAGGCAGGTGTTTAATTTAATGAATTAATTAAATACCTGCCGATACACCTTGCTTTAACTAAAAGAAAGTAAACAAGTATGGATGCGGTTTGCCAGAATGACCGGGCAACATTATATCAAACTACCGATGTTCATAAATGGTTAAGACCGAAGCGATTAACGGCAGAATGTTAAAGCAATAAAAGTTATTCGGTCGTGCTAGTTTTAAGCTGTCAGTTTTTGCCTTGTCGATCCATCAACGATGTTCGACAGGTTTCCAGGCAAAAAAGGTCAAGGAGAGCGGAATTAAAACTTCTTAAAGCCGAACCTAAAAGGTTTATCTGAGGAGAATGGATTTTATTTCCGGAATGCATGAGCCGCAATTTCCGCCCGCTTTCAAATATCGGGTGATGTCTTGGACGGTTCGGAGTTTTTGCGTTTCGATAGCGGAAGCGATGGTTTTTTCGCCGACATTGAAGCAGGCGCAGACGATGGTCCCTTGGTCGGTTTCTCCCAAGGGCGGCAGGCCGGTTAACAAAGATTTTCTGTTTTGCAGGGATAACGAGGGTTGTGCGAATAGGTTTAATAACCAATTGCGTTCAGGTAACTGGTTGCGTGAAGAAATAAAAAGCAAGCTTTCAAGTCGGTTATCTTTAATATGTGCTGCGCGGTAGTCATACAGTCCAGAGTCATAAAACTCCTGCCAACA
>JBGAWU010000443.1:0-2311 GCA_044227425.1 Methyloglobulus sp. | reverse complement strand
TTTGGCGGCCAGATAATCCGACCCACCACGGTCAGGGTGTATTTTTTGCATTAATCTACGGTGTGCGGCAATAATTTCCTGTTCGGTAGCGCCGGGTTTCAACCCTAACGCCTCGTAAGCTTCTTCCTTGCTCATGGTACCTTTAGGCGCGCTTCTGCTGCTATTTTGTTGGGATGATTGTTTGGCGGCAACAAACTCTTGCCATAATCTGTGAAAATAGGGTACGTAGCGCACCAATTGCGGCAGCATACGGACAACAAACGCAATCATTACTCCGATGATTGCAAACAGTCCATTCAGCCGTCCGGTTGCTGCCAAAAACAGAAAAACCAATGCCAATGCAGAAAAAAACAGTATCCTTAATATGCCCGCCACTTTTGCGGGTGATGCCTTTTGAAAAGCACGAATGGCGTAAAAAGCAAGGGCGAGAAGTAATAAAACGAGAAAAATTCGGATCACAAGTCCAACCGTACGGGTTGCTATTCTTATCGACAGCTTAAATAATACCTTAGAATTAGTGCCGAAAAGAAATTTATCCCATTTGCATCCGTTTATTTAAACATACCGAAACCTATGAACAACGCCAAAGTCCCTATTTTAGGCTTTGCCGCCGCGAGCGGTACGGGGAAAACCACGCTATTGACAACACTGATCCCGACCCTAAAAGAAAACGGCTTACGTATTGGCTTGGTTAAACATAGCCACCACAATATCCAGATCGACCAACCCGGCAAAGACAGTTACCGGCTGCGGGAAGCTGGCGCCAATCCCGTCATGCTGGTATCAAGCCACCGGCGTGCGGTCATCACGGAATTTCAGGATATTAAAGAGCCGGTATTGGATGAGCAACTGCTCGCATTCGATCAATCGCAGCTGGATTTGATCCTGGTCGAAGGTTTTAAACAAACCCGTTTCCCCAAAATCGAATTACACCGGTCTACGCTCAACCAACCGTTGTTGTACCCGAATGATCTGGACATTGTTGCGGTAGCGTCCGATGTGCCGCTTGAGCTTCCTTCCACTATTAAACCGTTGGATTTAAACCAGCCGGCGCAAATTGCCGATTTTATCATCGAACACTTTATCAAACCCGTATGACCGATCTGTGCAGTTTGGAGCCGAAAGGTTTAATAAGTCTCGATGAAGCCTTGCAACGCATCAAAACCGCTATTCAACCCATCGAAGACAAAATAGTTGTCTCTATTTATGAAGCGGTGGATCTCGTTCTTGCCGAAGATGTATTGGCTCCCATTAACCTTCCTTACGACCGGAATGCTGCGATGGACGGTTACGCGCTGTCCGCCAAGGACATTGGCGATAACCCCTTTAACCTTAAGCTGACCGGTACGGCTTGGGCAGGTAAACCGTTTGAAAGTAAGCTGGAAACAGGCCGTTGCGTGCGGATTTTCACCGGCGCTGTGGTGCCTGACAGTGCAGATTCGGTGGTC
The DNA here is from genome assembly GCA_044227425.1 of Methyloglobulus sp. GTDB lineage: Bacteria > Pseudomonadota > Gammaproteobacteria > Methylococcales > Methylomonadaceae > Methyloglobulus. The sequence goes on along the minus strand of JBGAWU010000443.1, from coordinate 863 downwards.
ATGCAGGAACAAGTGACCGTAGACGGTGAACACATACTGTTTCCCGCCGGATTAAAGCCCTACCAAAACATCAGGGAAGCGGGCGAAGAAATTCAACAAGGCGGCCCGCTTTGTGCAAAAGGTAAAAAACTGAGTCCCGCGGACATTGGCTTGCTCGCAGCCGTTGGCATTGGGGAGGTAATCGTATGGCGATGCGCCCTGGTTGCTTATTTTGCCACCGGTGACGAATTGACGCCTATTGGAAAACCGTTAAATTCAGGCAGGATTTACGACAGCAATTCGTACGTTCTAGCAGAACTGCTGGCGGATCCTCGATTTGACGCCGTGGACTTGGGAACGATTCCTGACAATAAACAAAAACTTCGTAACCGGATCAAACGGGCAGCCGAAGTTAACGATGTCATCATCAGCACGGGCGGTGCTTCTGTCGGCGAAGCCGATTACATCAAAGAAGTGCTGGCTAAATTGGGGGAGGTCACTATCTGGAAGATTGCCATCAAACCCGGCAAGCCCTTGATTTTCGGAAAAATCGGGAATTGTTATTATTTTGGTCTGCCCGGCAATCCGGTTTCCATGATGGTGACTTTCCAGCAAATCGTCACCCCGGCGCTGAACTGGCTTTCCGGCTCGACGCCTGGTAAGCCTTTGCGTGTTACGGCCATTTGCACGACGGCGCTAAAAAAATCGCCAGGGCGGCAGGAGTTTCAACGGGGCATTTTAACGCAAGCTGACAACGGGCAGTTTTTTGTCGCGTCAACGGGTTCGCAGGGGTCACATATTTTAAGTTCGATGAGCAAAGCCAATTGCTACATTGTCTTGCCAACGGAATCCAGCGGCATTTCTAAAGGCGATAGCGTTCTGGT
>JBGAWU010000442.1:0-2329 GCA_044227425.1 Methyloglobulus sp. | reverse complement strand
GGCTGGTAATAGTCATAGTAGGACACAAAGTATTCCACGGCATTTTCCGGGAAGAATTCCTTCATTTCCCCGTACAACTGGGCGGCGAGCGTTTTATTATGCGCCATTATCATTGCGGGCCGCTGCACTTGCTGAATGACATTCGCCATCGTAAAGGTCTTGCCCGAACCGGTAACACCCAATAAAGTTTGGTGCAATTCGCCGTCATTCAACCCTTCGATCAACTGGTTAATCGCCATAGGCTGGTCGCCGGCGGGTTGGAACTGGCTGTGGATTCGAAATGGCTTATCCATGACTTATCGGGATTTTTGTTGATGTTGGAAGAATCTCGCCAGCAATAACACAGCCGCGCCTGCGCCTAAAGTATCCGCCAACCAGTCCAGGCCATCGGCAGTACGCCCTTCTACAAAAGATTGGTGCCACTCGTCCGACACACCGTAAAGGCTGCAAAAAAGCACAACGAATGCAGGCAACCGGGCGGCATTAAGTGTTAAATGCCGAAAACTGCGCCAAGTCAAGACGGACATTATAAAATAAGCACTGAAATGGTGGAGTTTATCCTGATACTCGAATAGCATGGGCAGAGGCAACGACGGCTGGTCCGAAAGCCAGAAAATAACCGCACAATACAACAATAAAGCCAAAATATCGAAAAACTTAAGCATATAACGATTTAAAATGATTTATGAACAATATTTTTGAGCTAGCCGAAGCCTGCCTTCATAACAACGATATCGACACCAAATTGGCGTTAACCCATCAAGCCAAGACACTACTCGACAACAAAGGGTTGGACTTTGCGGCTCAGCAAGCGGTTCAGGCAATCGGGCAAGTCAAATTTCCGGCAAAGCCGATCTTATTGGAACCGCGTTACATGCCTAAGCGCAATTTGACATCCAAAGAAGGTATCATCGCATTCTTCCATGCCATCGCGCATGTCGAATTCATGGCAATCTACCTGGCCTGGGACATCCTTTACCGTTTTCGCGGCTTACCGGAGCAATTCTATCAGGATTGGTTAACTGTCGCCGATGAGGAAGCGCAACATTTCGAACTGATCCGGCAACATTTACGCAGCCTGAATGTCGAATACGGCGACTTGCCCGCACACGGCGGTTTATGGGACCATGCTGTAGAAACCGCCGATCATTTGCTGGCGCGCTTGGCAATGGTGCCGCGCTGCATGGAAGCCCGCGGATTGGACGTTACGCCCACAATCATTACAAAATTTGTAGCGAAAGGCGATACCGCAAGCGTAGCAATTTTGAACCGTATTCTGGCCGATGAAGTCAAACACGTCGAACGCGGTTCGTATTGGTTTAAATATCTGGAAGCGGGGTGATTCCCCAAATAAACAGCTTAATCTATTGGGAAACCTTAAAAAAGGCCGGAATCTACTCGACTCTTCAGCGAATATAAACCACCTTTGTAATCCGGGCTAAATGCCATCATATTGGGACTACATAACGTTTGCTTTATAATCGCAAACCAACCAAGCACTCATTTACACTCACCCGGGAAATAACAAGACCCGGCAATTCGGTTTTTAACAAACCAGGTAACATAATGACGACAACCCCCTACCCTATCCAAGATTACGCGCTGCTCAGCGACGAAGAATGTGACGCTAAAATCGTTGCTGCGAAAGCCAAGCTCGGCAAACGCTGCGTCATTTTAGGCCACCATTACCAGCGCGACGAAGTCTTCAAACATGCCGATTTCGTGGGCGATTCCTTGCAGTTGTCGCGGGATGCGGCAGCTTCGGTTGCGGAATACATTGTATTCTGCGGCGTACATTTTATGGCCGAAGTGTCGAATATCCTGACCCGTCCTGAGCAGGTTACTATCCTGCCGGATTTAGCCGCAGGCTGTTCGATGGCGGACATGGCGAATTTGCTTAAGGTCAAGAAATGTTGGGAAGAATTAGGCCAAATCATCGATGTCGATAACGAAGTCACCCCGGTGACTTACATCAATTCCGCTGCCGACCTCAAAGCCTTTTGCGGCGAGCATGAAGGTATCGTTTGTACTTCGTCCAATGCACGAAAAATCCTGGACTGGAGTTTTAGCGACAGGCCCAAGGTTTTATTCTTTCCCGACCAACATCTAGGACGCAATACCGGTTACCGCATGGGCATTCCATTGGAACAGATGGTAATGTGGGATTTCAACAAACCGATGGGTGGTTTAACCGAAGAACAAATCCGTAACGCCAAAATTTTCCTGTGGGGTGGGTTTTGCTCGGTACATCAAATGTTTAAACCGGAACAAATCGACAACTTCCTGGCAAAATACCCGGAAACCAAGGTTATCGCCCATCCGGAAGCAC
>JBGAWU010000441.1:0-2330 GCA_044227425.1 Methyloglobulus sp. | reverse complement strand
GAAGAGCTCGGCCTGGTCCATTCCCCACACACGTCAGCCGGACGCATCCCCACCGTCAGCGGCTACCGCATGTTCGTAGATACTTTATTAACCTGCAAACCGCTTGAATCGAAAGAACTCAATAAACTGCACGAAGGTTTAACCGCGAAAGAGGACGGCGGCAACATGATCAATGCCGCATCCCGATTACTGGCAGAACTGACTCAAATGGCCGGTATCGTAACGTTACCCAAAAGGGAATTGGTCTATTTACGCCACATAGAGTTCTTGCCTTTATCCAACACCCGGATACTGGTTATTTTCGTCACCGACGAAGAAGAAGTTCACAACAAAATTATCCAGACCGACAAAAAATTTTCCGCGTCTGAACTGCAACAAGCCGCCAATTACATCAACTCCACCTATTCGGGCCGCAGCTTGCAATCAGTCCGCGCAGCCGTACTCAAAGAACTCCAAGAGGACCAGCAACGGATGAACCAAGGTATGATCGATGCCATTACAATCGCCCAACTGGCATTGGAATCTAACACCAAAAAAGAGGATTACGTCCTTGCCGGTGAAACGAACTTGATGGGTTTCTCCGAATTATCGAACCGGGATTACTTAAAAAAACTATTCGAAGCCTTCAGCCAAAAGCAAGCCGTCATCCATTTGCTCGACCAGTGCATGAAAGCCGAGGGCGTACAAATTTTCATCGGTGAGGAATCCGGCTACCAAGCTTTTGAACAATGTAGTTTGGTGACATCTTCATATTCTGTCGGCAATGAAGTTGTCGGCGTATTGGGTGTAATCGGGCCAACACGGATGGCTTACGAAAAAATCATCCCTTTTGTTGATATCACAGCAAAATTGCTGGGCGCGGCCTTGAATCCCAGAACTGCATCCCCATCATCGTAGAATTGACTTTTTTTGATTTTCAGAACATTAATTTATGAAAGGGAAACAACACATGAGTACCAACCAGAAACAACCGGAAAACCAGGTTGAATCGAATGAAACCGAGGAAAATATTCAGCCGGAGCCAGCGCTGGACGAGCCGCCGACAACTGAGGCCCTGATAGCGGAATTAAAGAAAGAGCTGGCTGAAGCCGAGCAAAAAGCCCAGGAAAACTGGGATAAAGCCGTCAGGACAATGGCGGAAATGGAAAACCTGAAAAAACGTACGCAAAAAGACCTGGAAGACGCCCATAAATATGCCTTGAACAACTTTGCAAGAGAGTTGCTACCGGTTTTAGACAGCCTAGAACTGGGCTTACAGGCGGCAACGGGCGAAAGCGAGGATGTCAAAAAATTCCGTGAAGGCAACGAACTAACCGTCAAACAATTTGAAAACGCTTTCTCTAAATTCAGCGTTCTCACAATAGATCCTATCGGGCAACCGTTCAATGCCGAACAACATCAAGCGATGGTCATGCAGGAATCGGCCGACGTCGCCCCTAATACTGTCGTTAATGTATTCCAGAAAGGCTACATGCTGAACGGACGCTTACTGCGGCCCGCACTTGTAGTCGTATCAAAAGCCCCCGAAAAACAGTTAAAAGATAATAAACAGGCTTGAATTACTTAAAACAGCCTCCATATCCGTCTTAACATTCACTTTAATAAATATTTTCAAGTCTGGAGCATTCAATGGCAAAAATAATTGGAATAGATTTAGGAACCACCAACTCGTGTGTTGCCGTGCTAGAAAATGGCGTGGCAAAAGTCATCGAAAATAGCGAAGGCGCCCGTACGACGCCATCGATCATCGCTTTCAACAGCGATAACGAAGTATTGGTCGGACAATCGGCTAAACGGCAAGCGGTAACTAACCCGAAAAACACCCTATTCGCAATCAAACGTTTAATTGGCCGTCGTTTTAAAGACGATGTCGTACAAAAAGACATCAAAATGGTGCCTTACAACATTGTTGAAGCGGAAAACGGCGACGCTTGGGTCGAAGTTAACGGCAAAAAAATGGCCGCCCCTGAAATATCCGCCCGCGTCTTAATGAAGTTAAAGAAAGATGCGGAAGCTTATTTGGGCGAAGAGGTTAAAGAAGCCGTGATTACCGTACCGGCCTATTTCAACGACTCGCAACGTCAAGCCACCAAAGACGCAGGCCGCATCGCCGGTTTAGAGGTAAAACGGATTATCAACGAACCGACGGCTTCGGCATTTGCGTTCGGCATGGACAAACCGAAAGGCGACACCAAAATCGCAGTGTATGACTTGGGCGGCGGCACATTCGATATTTCCATCATCGAAATTGCCGAAATCGACGGTGAACACCAATTCGAAGTGTTATCAACCAACGGCGACACCTTCTTGGGTGGTGAAGATTTCGATGC
>JBGAWU010000440.1:0-2347 GCA_044227425.1 Methyloglobulus sp. | reverse complement strand
CCGATCAATATTACACCCGTCCAGCCCAGGCTCGCCGAAAGCCAGCTATTTCTGCTGGGTGGCCTTGGCCCGTCAGCACTATCCATGAATGAATTCAATCCGTCTTTTCAAAGGAATCGCTTTAGCCTGCTCTCATCCGGGATGGTCGGCAGTAACGATACCTATTCCGATGAGGTCGTGCATTCGGGCTTATGGAATAATTTTTCCTACAGCTTAGGCCAATTCCATTATCAAACCCAGGGCTTCAGGAAGAACAATGACATCGATGCGAACGTCTACAATGCGTTCGCCCAGGCGAGTGTCACGCCGGAACTGAGCGTACAGGCGGAATATCGGCATCGGGACGTTGATCACGGCAGCCTGGTGTCGTTATTTTTGCCGCCGTCACCTTTCCTTCAGCAAAACTATTTCGATATCATAAGGGCTTCATTAGAATCAGATACCTACCGGTTCGGTGTGCATTATACGCCGACGAACCATTCGGACTTACTCGGCTCGTTTATCCATATCGACCAATTAACCACCAACGGAACTCGCGACACGGTCGATTCGGTATTTTCTAACCGCGCCCTGGTCGGCGAAGGCCAGTACATCCATCATCTGGAGTCGGTCAAGACGATCCTGGGCGGCGGTTACAATCACCTGGACACCTCAGAATCGATCCTGCAAAATAGCTACGGCTATCTTTACACCCATATTAATTTGCCTTCGGAAGTCACCTGGACGTTGGGCGTCAACGTATCGTATTTGAACGATCCTCAATTTCCCGACCCAATCCGCACCGTTCTCCCGAAATTTGGCGTGTTGTGGAATATCACGCCCGACACCTTAATACGGGCAGCGTATTTTCGTACCCTTAACGGCAAAAGAATACCGTACCAGACCCTTGAACCCATCCAGATTGGCGGTTTCAATCAGGTTTTCGACGATAATTACCGTACCAATGCCGCGCGTTGGGGCATCGGCCTGGACCATAAATTTAATGCCGCCCTTTCCGCTGGGGTAGAGGTTTCCCGGCGTGACCTGGATGCCCACGCTTTAATCGAGAACGAAAAGTTAGAGCTGGTTGAAGCCAAAACCCCGCAGCGGGAATCCCAATATCGCGCCTACGTGCTGTGGGCGCCTTATCCCCGTTGGGCAGGTACCGTGGAATATTTACGTGAAAATTTTTACGGAAATAATATGGCACGGAATACCCGGACACAAACAGTTCCGGTGTCGTTGTCGTACTTTCATCCCAATGGGCTGTTTGCCAAATTTAAAACCAATTTTTACTATCAGGCCGTCGATACCGATACCGTACCGCAAAGCGATTCTGCAGTATTTCTGGATTTGAATTTAGGCTATCGCCTGCCGAAACGTTATGGTATTTTTGAACTGCAGTTTCAAAATCTGCTTGACCAAAGCTACCGCTATGAGGGCTTGCATAGCCGACAAGATTTCGACTCCAATGCCGTCCCGCCCTTTATGCCGTTCCCGCCCGAGTTTACGGTGTTCGGACGGCTGACCTTGGCGCTATAATGTAAGTGCTTTGATCCAGCCAGTCGGTACTTTTCAATAATTATAATAATGGGGAATAACAATGTCCGAAACTACTCGCTACAAAGATTATGTCATCGCTTTTTTGATTGCTTTAGTTGTGCTTCTGCTGATTTTGTTGATTGGCAAAACGGATGACGGAACAACGCCAATAGTGCAGAGAGCCGATATTCCTTCTGATATCGTCGTAGACGATGAGCCTTTACCGATTTCTGATGAATTGAAACAGTTTTTCACAAAGCATGAAATCGTTGGAATTACCTTAGGCGACAAAACCGGGAAGATCAGATTGGTTTCGATTGACGGTCGCCCGATCAATCCCTGCGCCCCAAAAGACAAGAAAATAATCAGTAAAGCAGCAGTAAATGAAGTTGTCGAACCCTGCCAGGCGGATATCCTGTTAAATGAAGTGCATACTTTGATTGGTGGATTGTCGGGAGTCCTGCCGTTGACTTGCTCGACCTGTAAAGTCAACAATGTGGCTACAAGTTGCGATTTGGCAACCAATAAGTACTTATGCTCGACTAAAGCTACCTCTTGTCCGGCGACCAAACCCTGTGGTCTCTAGTGTTTCAGGCGTTGCGGAATCGGATTGTATCAATCTGGTTCCGCAACCTTTGTCGTTATAGATTAGCCAAGCGACAATCCCTCTGACCAGACAACATTCACCGCCAATTTAGGTTATTGCAGTAGTCTTCGGCGAGTTGAGACAGGCAGTAAAAAATCCATGAAAGTCCGGTTTTTCCGTCCATTTATCATCGCTTTAATCGCATTTTTGCTCGGCGGAATTATTGATTACGGTACGGAT
>JBGAWU010000043.1:0-10898 GCA_044227425.1 Methyloglobulus sp. | reverse complement strand
CACCGGTATCAATACCGGCTCGCTTTCGGCATTTCCTTTCCGGTATTCCGACAACCGTGCCGTAAATGTCCGGCTGTTCAAATGGTGCTGACGACAATAAGCCGCTTGGCTTAAGCCGGTCTTTTGCCAAGCTTCAATGTGTGTCCGCCAACGATGGGTAATCGCCATTTTTAATCCTCGCCATAAATCAACAAGGATGACAAACTTTAGTTAATCCGTGAATGCGTCCGAATCGAACGCTTACGGAAAAATGCCGATCATTTAACAACCGGGGTTACTCAGTTTTCAATGACGTTTTTCCCGTTACCTGGCTCAGTTTTGCATGATTATTTACAAGGATGTGCTCGAAGCCCTGCGGTGGCGGGAACTTTCCCAACTGGACTCGGTGAGAAACTGCGTTTGTACGGGCAACGGCTCGACAATCGCTCACAGTTCAACTGACCGCTTGACCCTGGAAGCTGCCATAAGGTTCGCTCGATATCGAATGGCAGGAGTGAGCCGTACTCTCACCTTCGGCTTTCGACATTTTTCATCCTCGTTGTTTTGTGGCGAGGATGATGATAGACTCTAGTCAACCTGTGAAGGCGACCGCAACGCGCCGCTCTGCTTTGTCTGTTAGAATCCAAAACTCGAGTATAGTGTTGTGTGACAGAAATATTAATTAATAATCCGTCGCACAAAGTAAAAACATCGCGAATCTACTTGGCAACAACCATTACTTCGGAGTAAACAATGAGCACCAAACTTATCGGTACTAATGCAGGAAATTATGTTTTCCCTGTTGTGCAAGGCCAGGAACTACCGTTGATCGGAACTGGGTTTGATCTTGTCGAGGGCAACCCGATGAGCTTACTGGCGCTTAAGGACAACCCCCCCATGGAGTCTAAATCCTTTGGGCCGATTGCAAACAGCCAATACTGCTCCATCTATGACAATTCTACGTTCCAAGTTGCTGTTGACTTCGACGCGAATACATCCGGTGGTGGTTTAGGTGTGCAGTCGGGAATGTGCATTGATGCAAGTACCCGGGTTAACGTGCGCAGCACATCCTTCATCATCGAGTTCAACGGCGCGGAGACTAATGGGCAGGCTACCGTGAATTCAAATGCCGGTCTGGAAAACGGCGCACAGGATCTGCTAGACAAAGGACAATATGCGGAATTCTTCGAAAGATATGGCACTCACTTCGTCGCCGGTTATCTCTTTGGAAAGAGTTGCAAGGCCTCGTACAACCTTCAGTTTTCTTCGAAGGATATGGTGGAAAAATTTACAGCCAGCTTCACGGAATCGGCGGCGACTCCAGGGTTTTCTGAAGATACTGCAGCGAAAATCACTAGTGCATTTTCGGCCTCACACACTACAGCAAACCTATCCGCGTCACAAAGATCGCTCGGTTTCAATGCTCCGATTGTGAGCGATATTACTAGCCTTCGAGCGCTCATCGGCGCCTACGGTAACTCCTCATCGGAGAAGGGTACTACACCAATTTCAATTTTAGTAATGCCCTGGCAATACATCGCCGCCATCGCTGACAAAATTAATTCAGGAATCAACTGTGATGACATCGAGACCGTAACCAAATTGATGAATTGCTATATATATATATAAAAAACACGGCGGACAAATTCATCGATGACCAGCTTTATACTGGTGCTACTCAGTATAAAAGCGTGGCGAAGGTTGAATCAGATGCGAAAGGTTATCTTGAGGCGCTGAACAGCTTGATCACCTCGGCAGTTGCGAAAAGCACTAAGATTAATGTAAGTGATACAGATCCGTATTATATCTACATCAATATTGACGGCGAGGAAAAGCATAAAGTCCCGAAGGCGGTTTCCATGCTTCAGGCTCTTGAAAATGCGGTCACGTATTTCGTCCTGAGCTGGAAGGCTTGGGTGAAGCCACCACGTGAACAGCCTCTCAGCACGACGATGAGGGCGCTTGATGGCACCATCGTCCCTGTTTCGAGCGATGGTGCGACCGTTGACGGCTCGGCGGGTACCCGATTCACTTGGTCGATCGATGGTAATGACAACTGGGAGGGAACGAAGAATACTCAATCCATGTCGTACGCGATCGCTTCGTTTCCTGACGGATGGAACATGGCAATCGTTCTTGATCGCTCCGCCGGAACCTTACAATGTGTCGGTCGTGGGGTAGGCCAAACACTCCCTGAAAATCCGCGGTCCGAAAAAATAACCATCCGTGGAAACAACAACGCGAAGCCCTGCACCGATCCGACTAGTCTTGGACTGATCGACTGCAATTTGCAGGGTGGCAATTATCTGATATGCCCAATGTAATACAGTTTACTTTTACGTTAGCGGGCTCCAGCCTCCTGCCCGATATTGCCTATCTTACGTTGAACAAAAATCGCATCCAAAAACAAAAGGAAGAACATCATGGCAAACCCAACGTCCCCTACCTTCATCGTCAGCCTTCGCAATGATCCAAACCATGATGGCGTTCCCGGTGATAGCTTTGGCTCCAACCCGACGTACGTGCTCAAGGTCGTTCCCAATAGTGACCCAAACGATAAATTCACCTATTCGCTCAATGACAGTGTTGATTCGGCGATTTGGGCAAAACAATTAGCGGGCGCTACGGCAAACGGCCCCCTACTTGTCTTCATTCACGGCTTCGACAACCTTGCGCCAAAAGTGGTAACGAGGTATATCGCTGTTCAATCAGGCATGGCCAATGCGGGAGGTAATGTAACGGTCGTCTGCTTCGATTGGCCCACCAGAGGCTCTAACGATTACAAAGGCGACCAGATGAATGCAATTTGCTCGGGCCGCCTGCTGATGAATTCATTCCTCCCTCTCTTGAAGCAGGCCGGGATCGACTTCGCGAATATTCACATTCTTACGCACTCAATGGGCGGATACGTGGTTCAGAACGCGTTCGATTCTACTAATTCGGGACCTCAAATCGGACACGTACTGATGGCTGAAGCGGACGTTCAAGAAGTGGCATTTAACATCGCGCTTGCCACGCCCCCAACTAGCGCATTGAAATGCTTCATGAGTTGGGCTAGCCACTTGACCGTCTACTGGAGTAGCGACGATAAGGCGCTGGAAATCGCCAAAATTTTTAATAAATTTGTCGGCCCATGCGGAGCCCAGCCACCAACAATTGCGCCGGATGCAACAAGGCTTGGGGCTGTGGGACTCTCCACGCTTACGCTCCAAGCCCATCCCGCCGGTCTTAGCAATGTGGGGTACGTGGCTTACTACGAAGCAACCTACAAAAATACAACGCCGGCGCCAACCCCACCCCCAACCGCACAGGACAGTCATGTCTGGCCTATCCTCGGCACCACGGCATTCCCTGCGCCGAGTGGCGATAGTCATTTTATGAAGGATGTTTGGGAAGTCGTGACTGGCGCAACAAAATACACCTACCGTAATCCGTCTACAACAAACAACTGGACTTTCATCGAATGACTCTGCTAACAACTTGGTCAACCCGAGCGACAGATCAGGCGGATTTTGGAATCGACGCTTCTCGGCCGCCGGGCCACCATAGTCGTTAGCAAGTAGCCTGGATGCAGCGTAGCGAAATCCAGGGATGTATGGCATCATCCCTACGAGTTACCTAATACCAACAGAACTGTGAAATCCGGGATTTTCGTGGCACTGAATTCCTGTATTCCGCTACGCTGCATATGGGCTACATTATTATTCACCCCATCAAATAACCTATATGGTTTTTATATCGACGCAACCGTGTGGAGGGCTGGACGTGTTTTTTTACGTTAACAGTACGTAATCGCCGCCCGGATGTGTTGGCGCACCATGTCGGACTATTACGAAAAGCGTTTCGTGTGGTGCGTACAAAACGGCCTTTCTCAATCGACGCGATTGTCGTCCTGCCGGATCACTTATATAGCGTTTGGACTTTGCCCGATGACGATACGGATTATTCCGGTCGCTGGCGAGCAAGGTAGCCCGTATGAAATGTAACGAAATACGGGAGCAACAAAGCACAATTACCCGGATTCCATTTCATTCCATCCGAGTTGCTCACTTAATTATCAAGGCATTATCCCGAATGACTGGTAAAATCAAACGTATCATCGGGATTTTAGAATTTCAATATATGTAAGGTTTCTTTACAAGAATCAAAAACAGATTAAACAATCGGAGGATTTTATGGGTGTCGGGGTCTTTTTTTTATTTCTGTTGTTTTTCGTGCTGGTATTGGTGTTTTTAAGCGTCAAGTCCGTCCCGCAAGGGATGGAGTTCACCGTGGAACGGTTTGGTCGCTATACCAACACTTTGACGCCGGGCTTAAATATCATCATGCCGGTCATTGACCGTATCGGCCGCCGGATGGTCATGATGGAACAAGTCATGGATGTACCCTCGCAGGAAGTTATCACCAAGGATAACGCTATGGTGACGGTCGATGGCGTGGTTTTTTACCAGGTGATGGATGCCGCCAAGGCGGCTTATGAAGTCAGCCAACTAGATTTGGCAATCTTGAATCTGGTGATGACCAACATCCGTACCGTGATGGGTTCGATGGATTTGGATGAACTGCTGTCGAGACGCGACGACATCAACGCCAGGCTGTTAACCGTGGTTGACGACGCGACTACTCCGTGGGGAATCAAGGCCACCCGCATCGAAATCAAGGACATCGCTCCGCCCAAAGATTTGGTCGAGGCGATGGGACGGCAAATGAAAGCCGAGCGCTTAAAACGCGCCTCCATCCTGGAAGCCGAAGGTTTACGGCAATCTGAAATCTTACGGGCGGAAGGTGCGCAACAAGCAGCCATCCTCGATGCCGAAGGCCGTAAGGAAGCCGCATACAGAGATGCCGACGCCAGGGAAAGGCTGGCAAAAGCCGAAGCGAATGCAACCTTTATGGTTTCCGAAGCGATTGCCAAAGGCAATATCCAAGCAGTCAATTATTTTGTGGCGCAAAAATACATCGAATCTTTAAAAGAAGTCGCCTCCGCAAATAACAGCAAAATTGTTTTCATGCCGTTGGAAGCCGGTAGCGTCATTGGCGCATTGGGCGGTATCGCCGAACTGGCGAAAGAAGCGGCGACAAAGAAGGGGTAAGCGATGGGCGAAATGGTCTTTGAATTTTGGTATTGGTGGGGCTTGGCTTTTATTTTGCTTATACTGGAAATGCTGACCCCCGGCTTTTTCTTCATGTGGCTGGCAGTGTCCGGATTTGTAACCGGTTTCTTAGTCTGGTTGTTTCCAGTTATTGGCCTTAATTTACAGGTGCTGCTGTTTTCGGTATTTTCAGTGCTCGCAATAACGGGATGGCGGTTTTACGGCAAAAAATTATCGTTGGAAACCGACCAGCCCTTGCTTAATAAGCGCGGAGCCCAATACATTGGACGGGTTTTTAGTTTGTATGCGCCGATAGAAAATGGTCAGGGCAAAATCAAGGTGGACGACACTATCTGGAAGGTTCACGGCGAAGATTGCGATATCCATACCAAAGTCAAAGTGACGGGCGTTAAAGGGACAGTTTTTGAGGTGGAGAAGATTGGTTAATGGAATCTAACCCACGTCTACTTTCTTTCACTATTTCCCAGCAAGCCTTTTGCTTCTTTCAGGCCGTTAAACGCTTCTTTACTGTCCACCGCTTTTTGTAAATATTGTGCCGCCTGGACTTTATTGCCCAATTTAGAGTACGCCATGCCGAGATGATAATTGATCACCGCGCTTACTGAATTTAAGGATTTAGCTTTCGACAAAGTTTCCCGCGCCTGTTCATACTGGCCTTGTTGGTACATAAACCATGCCGCCGTATCGAGTAAAAATGCCTGGTTGCTTTGCAACAGCGGCGGTAACAGCTTTGAGGCTTTTTCAAGTTGCGCAGCCCCTTTGCCGTAAGCGGTGATGTAACTGACCAGATCATTGATGGCGGTGAGCGATTCCGGCTTTGTTTCATGGATTTTTTCATACAGCGCGATCATTTTGTCATGTTCGCCTTTGTCGCGATAAATCCGTGCCAAGGCGTTAACCAAATCATCGTTGCCGGGATTGTTGTCCAGCCCTGTTGCGAGAATTTCGACGGCTTCTTCGGGCTTTTTCTGTAATTGCTTGATAACGGCCAAATTACGGTAAGTCTTCGTCCAGTCCGGCTTAATCTCGATGGCTTTTTGGTAAGCCGTTACCGCTTCGTCCATTTTTCCGGCATTGCTATACACCCCGCCCAACAGGTTGTAGGCAATGAAATGGTCGGGGTGGTTTTTGACGATTTCATTAAGCGTCACGACCGCCTTATCGGTTTGTTTTAACAGCAAATAGGCTGAGACCAATTGATTGAGCGGTTCGATTGCTTGGGGTTGCTTTTTTAATGCCAACGTCAATGGCTCGACGCTTTTCTCCAATTTTTCTTCGGCCTGATAACTAAGCCCTTCCAAATAATAGCCCGAAGCATCATCCGCATAACGCACTTGCATGGCTTTTGCCGTTTGTCTGGCTCGTTCCCACTGCTTTTGCGCCAAATAAATTTTGGTTAAGGCTTCCAGACCTGCTTTGCTGTCAGGATTTAACTTAAACAAGGCATTCAATTGTTGTTCGGCTTGCTTGGCGTTTCCCGTTTTGAACAACAAATCTACTAATTCAATCCGAATATCTTCATCGGTGGGCGCAATGTCCAGTATTTTTTGAAGGTTTTCCAGTTGCAGCTGTCGGTCGTTATTATTCGCGTGCGCCCTGGCGAGCAATTTTAGCGCCTTAATGCTGGACGGCGATTCGGCGATAATGCCACGCAAGCCTGCGATGGCGTCTGCTGCCTTGCCGTCGGCCAGCGCGAGTTCTGCTTTCAGGATTAAGGCATCCTGGTTATCGGGCTGTTCGGCCAATGTTGTATTGACCAGCTTTTTTGCGTCTTCCACCCGGTTATATGCCAAATAATACTGTGCCAGTTTGTTGCGTGCCCACGGCGCTTGCGGTTTCCCACCGGCCAGTTCGACGCTTTCTTTCAGTATGTCTTCAACGTCGCCGAGATGTTGTTGCGCCAATTGCAATTCGGCCAGTTTAAAGCGCAATTCGAATTGATCCGATTTTTGCTCTAACATGGGAATTAATTCCGCTATTGCCGATTCCCGCGTTTTATTAGCCGCCAAAAATTCAGCCAGCAATAATTTGGCTTGTTCGTCATCGGGTAAATCCTTGATGGCGGTACGCAACACATCTTCGGCTTTATCCTTTTGATTGGCGTTTAGATAAAACAGGGCCAACCGCCTGCGATGGAGTAGTTGTTTAGGCTCCTGATCTATTATCGAAACTAATAATCCCCGGATTTTCTCCGCTTCGCCTTTTTGTTGATATAAATTGGCTAACATCAAGCGTGGCGCAACTTCCTTCGGATTTTGTTCCAAACAGCGCTGCAATAAACCGGCAGCCTCGTCCAACTTTCCGGTTTTTCCCTTTAAAGCCGCTAACAATAACGTTGCCGATATATCGTCCGGCTTAATCGTGAGTGCTAGCTCGGCCTTAAGGAAAGCGGCATCGGTATTATTCTGCGCCGATAATACACTGCCTGATAAGACTAGCGCTTCAATGTTGTCGGCATCCAGGACCAAGGCATCCTGTGCCGTTTTTTCCGCTTCCGAAACCTTTCCCGCCAGCAAAAGAATCTGGCCGAGTTTAACCCTGGCGACAGCTTGCTTCGGATCGTGCTTAATAATAGCCAGATAATGTTTTACCGCGGTTTGCCCATCCCCCAACCCCAGAATTTCCTCGGCTAGTTGCAAATGCGCCTGATCGTTTTCAGGTTCAACTGCCGCGGCTTTATCGAATGCGGCCCGCGCTTTTTTAATTTCGCCTTGCCCATACAAGACTTTCCCTTCTTCAAGATACTGGTTTCTGCGCTTATCCGCGTTGTCACAGGCAACCAAAACACATGCAATAAAGATTGGAAATAAATGTTTAACAATCGATGGCATTGGGTACATGGCTTGTATTCTAAATTTTTAAATCGCGGCGATTGAATTACTGTGGCGATAAATGACTTGAAAACTACGGGCGGTAACGCTCGAAAATATCGAATATTAACCATCCGTTAATTTTCGATGCGCGGATGGATAGGCTTTAACCGTCCCAAGAATTTTTGGGACGGCTATTTGACCTTATTTTTCAGTCTGTTGGCTGGGATGGTATTTCTGCTTGATCAGTTTGTCTTCATAGTCCTGTATGATTTTTTCGAACCCGACGTTATTAATCTGGGTTGCGGGTTCCGAGTCGATCAATTGATCGAACATCCCTTTATTTTGGCAACGCTGATAACCGTCGATAACTTGTTTGGCACCTTCGAACATTTTGACGTTTTTACCTTCGCAGGTTTTCAATTCCGAAGCGGTAAATTGTTGCGTATTTTGCAGATTGGCGTGTGTGGCCGCCAACTCGTTTTTGGACTGGTTTAACGCATTGTACTTATCGATGACTTCATGTAATTTCGCTGTGGTTTTATCCAGCCTGTCGCGGACTTCTTCCACATTGTTTTTTTGCGCGGCTATTTCCCCATTCAGTTTCAATTCTTTTTTTTCTAGGTCCGCCTTGGCCTGTTTTTCTTTTTCCAAATCTTTTTTTGCCTGCTCCAGGTCGGCGCTTACCTTGGCGACTTCGGCTTTAGCGCTGTCGCGCTCCGTCGTCGCTTCCTGCACCATCATTTGCAGTTTTTTTATCGCTTTAGCGCTACCGCTTTCCTTAGCGGCTGCGTTAACTGGTTGCACGTACGATGAAAGTATCGCCAGGAAAATAAAAACAACTGATTTCATGACATCTTGTCCTTTGTCTGCAACCTTAAAATTTGGCGTTTAAATCTAGCTGCAAGGTATCGATACCGTAGCGCGGCCCATTGACCACATCGGTACTCAACCATCTGCCGGTAAACCAGACGTTTTTCATCAACCCGTAGTTGCCGCCGATAACCCAGCCTTTTGCATTGCTTCCGCCTAAATGAAAGTCAGAATCGGAAAAGGCATCGAGAACCGCGTCCTGTTCGATATATTTATACAAGCCAAAAACGCTCCATTCGCCGTAGTGGTCTACCTTCGGCCAACCGAAATCGACACGTACCTGCCATGCATTGGTTTGATCCGTCACTTGCGGTACCGGACCGATTGGATTACCGTTTTTATCTACTTTAGCTTGCGGATGGTTGTTGGTCGGACTCAACTTATTGACCGCGGTCTTGTCGAATCCGACATTTTTAGCGTAATCCGCACCGAAAATAAGGTGATAGGGGGCAAATAACGCCAAGTCGTAATTCATATTGACATTGACGATATTAAAGTCAGATGCAAGCCCGAACAAACCGGCTAAATTTGAAGCACTAGACTCACGGCAAATCGGGGCAAGCGTATTGCCGAACTGCATAAACTGCGGGACGGAAAAGTTATTTCTCGCGGAATTTTGGGCGCAGGTTATGTTAATCGCATCAAGCCGGTTAGGAATAGCCCGGATATTTCGATAGTCGTAATAAGCCGCCGCCATCTTAAACGTATCTTGGTTGTTGAAACCCCAGTCAAGGCCAACCTGCCCGCCGAACATCCATTTATCGTGTGAACTGAGTTGGGTTTCCTGTAAAGGAAAACCGCCGACCGTCGCAAAGACTTGGCGCGATTTATCGTGCTTGTTGGGATTACTGGATGAACTTCCTAAGCTGTGCCGAGCCGTAATGGCTAAGCCTTCGAACGACAAATCGGTATCCCATACCAATTCACTGCCACCGGTAAACTCGCCACCGCCGACGTACCAAGGATTGGCGATACGTCCGCCGGCTATCGTCAGCCATTTATAGCCTTCATCGTTAACACCCTCGTACTTTAAATACGCACGGTCGAGATTGAAGTCGTATTGGGCGCCGGTATTGCCCAATGTCTGGTTAGTAGACACCGGGTCCGGCTGGTTGCCAGTCGCCAAGCGAAGTCCGGCCTGAACATTATCGGTAACTTTCGCATCGATTGCCAAACGTACGCGTTCACGGAAACGATGGCGGTCTTGTGTCGTATTCAGGAACCTATCTTCATTCGCTGTATTATTTATCCCGCGCGCCGCATTAATGGCCGGAAAATTTGCATAAAATCCGCTGACATTATCGCTCGCCATAAAATCGTTTTGGGAACGCAAACGCATGTCGCCGGACAATTTAAAACGGTTTATCCAGTCTGGTAACGCTTCCGGGATGCCCCACTTTTCGCTTTTTGCTTTCTGCATGACATCGCCCACCACATCCTCGCGCAATTCGTTGCGTACTTGCTGGCGGATTTCGTCTTTCACAAATTGCGGCACATAAGGAACCCTGACTTCACCCGGCTCGACCGGCACATCGGTTGCCGCCTGTTTTACGGCTTGCTGACCCGCTTGCGCTTCGGCATCGGCTTCCGCTTTTTTGATCATGTCCCGGGCAACTTTTTCGGACAATACCCCTTGTTTTACCAATTCGTTTATAAGGTTGGTCGTGGTGTTGCGCAGCTTCAGCAATTCTTCCTTTTCGCCCGCTTGCGCATAGCCAGTCATAATGCAAAGAGCTAAGGCCATTAGCTGCTTTTTATTATCCATTTTATTTACCTGTTTATTTAATTAAATTCTTGAAGTAATTTTCAGCTTGATCGGCTGTTCCATACCTGGCGGTGGCGGCTGATTGATTTTGTTATATTTGCCTATCACCTTCGCCAGTAAATCGTCGATTTGCGGATCGTTACTTCCTTTCGCCAATTCAAACCGTTTTACCGAACCGTCCGCTTCAACCCATAACTTGACTATTGCGATGTAACCTTTTCGGCGCAGGTCTTCTTTATCGTTCAACAAACCTTCTATATCGCTGATTGCAAGCTTCGCATACCACATGAACGGATTGCCGCCACCGCCAAACAAACCCCGGCCGCCTTTGCGCGCCGCTAACCCGAACGCATCCGA
>JBGAWU010000439.1:0-2348 GCA_044227425.1 Methyloglobulus sp. | reverse complement strand
GCTGTTATTGTCGATGTTGCGGTTGACCAGGGCGGTTGTGTCGAAACGTCAAAACCGACGACTCATAGCAACCCTACCTTTGAAATAGACGGAGTCGTGCATTATTGCGTTGCGAATATGCCGGGAGCGGTACCCCGAACCAGCACCTTTGCACTGACCAACCAAACCCTTGAGTATGTCCTTTTACTCGCCGATCAAGGTATGGGTGCGTTGGGAACGAATCGTGCCCTTGAACTCGGGTTAAATACCTATCGTGGAAAAGTGACCCACTCCGGCGTCGCATCGGCTTTTGGTATGGAATACGTTCCTTATGCCGAAATTTTCCTGTCTTGAAAACCAATTACAAATGCTTACTTCGGAAGGGGTTTTCCTTTTGTGAATCAATTTGGGTAAGGATGAGGTTGAGAACAAGTTAACGGCCCATTCAGGGCGTCCGATGTTTCGGGTTTAAAGGGACAGTCATGATAAATTCCAAGAATGCCTGCTTTGAAATGAAGTGGTCACTACAATCAGGAATAAGCCCGTTTTTGAAACCATAGCGCCACATTCACCAGGCCTATCATTACCGGGACCTCGATTAATGGGCCGATCACTGCCGCAAAGGCCGCACCGCTACTGATGCCGAACACCGCTACTGCGACGGCGATAGCCAGTTCAAAATTGTTGCTGGCAGCAGTAAATGCGAGCGTAGCGGTTTGACCGTAATCGGCGCCAATTAATTTACCCATCATAAAACTGACCAAGAACATGACGATGAAGTAGATCAACAACGGCACGGCAATACGCAAAACGTCCAGTGGCAGCTGCACAATCAACTCGCCTTTCAGTGAAAACATCACCACGATGGTAAACAGTAAGGCAATCAGCGTCATTGGGCTGATTTTGGGGACAAACTGCTGATGATACCAATCCTTGCCTTTTGCTTTCACCAGAACTAGGCGCGTCGCAAAACCCGCAATGAACGGTATGCCAAGGTAAATGAACACGCTCTTGGCAATATCGCCGATGGTGACAGCGACCAGGCTGCCTTGCAAGCCAAACAGGGGAGGTAATACCGTCACAAAAATCCAAGCATAGACGCTAAAAAACAGCACTTGAAACACGCTGTTGAAAGCCACCAAAGCAGCGCAGTATTGGTTATCACCACGCGCCAACTCATTCCATACGATTACCATGGCAATGCAACGAGCCAGGCCGATCATAATCAAACCGGTCATGTATTCTGGGTAGTCGCGTAAAAATACGATTGCCAATGCAAACATGAGAATCGGCCCGATGATCCAGTTTTGAACCAGCGACAGCCCTAATACTCGCCAGTTACGAAACACATCCCCCAACTCTTCATAATGCACCTTGGCCAATGGCGGGTACATCATCAGGATTAAACCGATTGCAATAGGAATATTAGTCGTACCAATCGATACCAAAGCATTAAGTTGATTGACCTGATCGGGTAACGCGAAACCCACGCCCACTCCAATCGACATGGCGATAAAAATCCATAAGGTCAAAAATCGATCAAGGAATGAAAGGCGCGGATTAGGGCAAAGCGGCTGATTTATGGTGGTCACGTTCATAATGGAAAATCAGGATGGGCAGCAGGTTGACGCAGGACTGCAACAGGAAGCAGCCTGGTCTGTCGGCAAGTCGGTACCCTTGCCGAATAATGGAATACTTTTTAGCGAATGGAAAGTTTCCCAAGGAATGCCTTGCGGGTCTACCGTCCAGTACTTATCGGATTCTGCGTAACAACAGGCCGCTTGTTTCTGCTCAATCACCGGCAATGCCGTACGCTGAAGAATCTGCCCCATCTGCGCTAATTCCTGCTCCGATTCGACCTGAATGCCTAAATGATCCAGGCCAGTGTGTCGGCCACGGCTGGAAATCGCAAAATTGATGCGCGGGTCGTCGAGCATCCATTTGGCGTAATCGTCGTGGACCACGCTTGGTTCAGCCTGGAATAACGCACTGTAGAAAGTGATATTTTGTTGAAGGTTATCAACGGCAAGATGGATATGAAATCGTTTCATGTGACGGCTTTCCTACAAGTTAAGGGAACAGTGTGCCGATGCGGTCCAGTTCAGTTTTGAAGCGTCCGGGATCGTTTTTCAGTTCATCCAGCGGTAGCTCTAAAAACTGTTCGATACGGTAGTGCAGAATTCCATAAGCGGTTTCGAATGCCGCCTTGATTTCTTCCTTGGTGCCTTCGGCATGAGCCGGGTCTTCTACTCCCCAATGGCTTCGTATGGCGGAGCCGAGATAGGCTGGACAGGTCTCGTTGGCGGCGTTACCGCAAACGCTGAGCACAATATCAGGCGTTTCTGGTAAATCGTTCCAGGACTTGCTGT
>JBGAWU010000438.1:0-2349 GCA_044227425.1 Methyloglobulus sp. | reverse complement strand
TGGTCTATTTCGGTGCCGATGAGATGTTTGGTTAGCCACGCGACGGTTTCGTCCCCGTAAGCTTGTAAAACAAAAGCAAGGGAGAATGAAATCACGGGTAACACCACAAAAATATGGATATTGCATCTTTTTGCGGCTTCATAGATAAAATTCTGTGGCTGGATTCGATGTTTATTGTAGTCGTGGGTAACGTAAAAAACATAGGCCGTTGCATCGTGGACGAAACGCGGCACCAAAATCGCCATGAAATACTGTTGTTGATAGTAGAGATAACAGCTAGTCAACACTAAAAAGATATTGGCCCAAAAAAACCAACGCCCAAACCGTCCTGCAACTTTATTCTGGGTCAACATGCCCGTTAGGAAAAGCAAGAAACAGCCGGTTGCTGCGATATGTTTAACCCAGTAAACCTGCTCGGCTTCCAGGCTGTTTTTCAAAAAAATACCCAAATAGATAGCGACACCGGTAATAACGCTTAGGGTTAATAGTAGCGTAAATAGCCATGTCGGTAATTGGCAAACACCCCGGGCAATTCCGTACTGTTGCCGCAGAACATGCAGGACCGTCCAGCAAGCGACTGACGCATATAAAAACCGGTACGGAAAGATCATATTTCCAACGACGAAAGCAACGGCAATCGCTATCGTCATTAAAATGATGTTGCGGCGGTAATAAGCGAAATAATCCGCGTTGGTCGCTAATAGGATATTACTTGCGATAATATGGGGCGTACCGAACAGAATTTGGAATAAAACGAAATGATACGGGCTGCTCGGCAGGTTATTGAGTAAAAAATCGTTAAAAAATAAGCTGTCGGAGACTTGCAGTAACAGGCAAAGCGGAATAATTGCGTATAAGCCGAGAATCAGCCGGAAGGAGACAGCCAACTTGTTATCGTTGAAAGCCCTTTGAATTGAAGCAGTTGGCGCAGACATGGAACTTTTCTCAGCATCTAGTTATAGTAATTGTAAAAAAAGATCGTTAAATTTTAGCGGTGAAAATTTTAAATGGCTTTTTACCCTTTTTCAAGTAAGGAATTTATGACATTTCTGTTACATCCACAATTGGATAAAGATTGCAAGTACGTTGGTCATTTCCCCTTATGCCGTTTATTGTTGATGGACGACAGTCAATTCCCGTGGTTTATTTTGGTTCCGGAAGTTGAAGGTATCACAGAAATTTATCAGCTTGATGACAAGCATCAAATGATGTTAATTGAAGAGTCGAGCCGCCTTGCCAGCCAGTTAACCAAGCTTTTTAAGCCAGACAAATTGAATATTGCCGCAATCGGCAACTTGGTTCCGCAACTGCATGTACACCATGTTGTACGTTACCATCATGATAAAGCGTGGCCTGCGCCTGTGTGGGGCAAATTTCCGACCATCCCTTATTCCGAGGATGAAAAAGACGCAAGGGTGAAGATGGTTGCCGATGCCTTGGGGTTTTAAGTCTGTTTTTATTTTATAAATATATGAAAAGTAAAGTTGTATTTTTAAATACTTATTTGCCAATCGATTAGCAGTTTTAAATATCTATCAGCCTTAATGTATTGCGCTTCATGTTTAAATTCCTTAATGGCCGACTCTCTCCGAAGCCATTCAATTTTTGCCGGGTAAAACGATGTTTAATAATGCGGCACTATTGAGAAACGCAACAATTATGGCGTTAGTAAATAAGGGGACGAATCTCTCTAATGCAGCCATAAAGCAGGCTATTTTGACGGAGTTAAAGGAGCATGGGATGCGCAGTTAATATGTTAATACCATGATGGCGAACAAGACGCGCCACTTAAATTATCGGCAATGACCGGCTTCATATTGCTTGTTTAAGCCGATGTTTTCTGGAAGAATTCCGATAAAGTTGATTTCACTCCCGTTGCGTAAACTTTATGGCGGATAAAACGCTTGCCGGTTATTTCTTCTTGCTGTTGATAATACCGAATTATTTTAAGGCGGCGACGAACTGCGAAAATCCGGTGGCTAAAGTATTGTCAACGCAGGGCAGGGTAGAAGTCCAGGCATCCGGTTCATCGATTTGGACAAAGGTCCATGCCGAAGAACCGCTATGTAACGGCGATATGCTACGGACATCCCGGTGGAGCCGGGCAACTATCGTCCGGCCTTCAGGCGGCGGATTTACCATGCCGCAGAACGGCACGTTAACGGTGTCGGCGCCTGCTAGAAACTCTCCTGATGAAGACAAGACGGAACAACCGGCGTGGTATATTAAACTGTTCAGGGGTGCTGCTTTTTTCAGGAGCCGAAAGGCCGAACATTTAAACATCCAAACCCCGTTCATCAACGCCGTCCACAAAGGCACCGAGTTCCTGGTCGAAGTCACCAACGACCG
>JBGAWU010000437.1:0-2393 GCA_044227425.1 Methyloglobulus sp. | reverse complement strand
GAATACTTCACTGCCGAACTGGTCTATACACCCTTCGGAAAGCCCGGTTCCTATTTAAATTCTTGGTTAAACCTGCGGACCAGCCTACAGTACATCGGTTATTCGCAAGCCAACGGTACTGGGGTCGCAGCGCAAAACAACAACACTTTTATGATTAACGGTTGGTTGGCGTTCTAGCGCGAGCCCTTAGCGCACCACCCGAACCGCTCCGGTTCGATACAATCAATGTGGGCAAAGATGGCAACCTTGCCCACTTTCCGAAAATCCCAGCCGCCAACCCCATCATCCCAACCGCTTCTTTGGATAAAATTATGACTGAAGTCTTTTACGAACGCAGGAAACCTTACAGACGGTTTAAAGATATTTCCGTCAGCGAACGCATTTTAAATACTGTCTTCCTTCTAACGATTGGTCTCGGTTATGTCGCGGCCTTGGCAAACCTGTATTACACCCACCAGGGCCTGGATGGCAAGTCCGGGCTTTCGATTGAAGATGTGGTGATCAGTTATCATGGTGGCAACGACCAAACCCGCTTGGGGACGGCCATAAACGGCATCATGAAATCCAACCTGAAATATTCAAGCGACAAAGATGTCATTATGAAATGGATCCACGAAGGCGCGGATGAGCCGGGATACGACGCAGATATTGCGCCTATCCTAAACCGCGATTGCGTTATATGCCACAGCCCGACGGTTAACCCTTCCCTGCCTGATTTAACGCACTACTCGACAGTTTCCGAAGTTGCACATGCGGGCGGCGCATCGATACCGACTTTGGTGCGGGTTTCGCACATCCATTTATTCGGCATCGCCTTCATCCTGTTTTTTATCGGCAAGATCTTTTTGCTTTGCGACCTTAATGTCTATGTAAAACGGGTAGCTGTCGTCATACCGTTTGCCGCAATGCTGCTGGACATAATATCGTGGTTTATTACTAAGGAGATTTCCTCTTTCGCTTACGTAGTTGTTTTCAGCGGTACTTTAATGGGGCTTTCAATGGGCTTGCAAATCCTGCTCAGCATTTATCAGATGTGGTTTTTTTCCGACAAAGCAAAAATCCCGGATAAATTTTGAATGGACATAAAGCGGAGAGGAATTGCCAAGACAATAGCTTGATTGATATAGGTCACCAGTGAAAACTGTTGGTATCTGTTTAGGACCAACACAATAAATACAGTTAAACCTAAAACTTAACCTTTTGACGCCAGAACACTAGAAAGCCCTAGCCAGACAAGTTGAAGCTGGAGCTTTCTAGTTTGAAAACCTTAATTTTTAGCTTTCAGTAAATCCCTGATTTCAGTCAACAACAACTCTTCTTTTGTTGGTGCTGCCGGCACTTCCGGCGCAGGAGGCGCTTCTTTTTTCAATTTATTCATCATCTTTATTGCCATGAAAATAGCGAACGCTACGATGGTAAAGTCAAAAACCGTTTGTATAAAGTTACCGTAATTTAATGTGACAGCGGGGGTTTTTTCATCGACAGCTTCTTTTAATGTTATTGCCAGCTTTGTAAAGTCAACCCCACCGACTAATAGGCCGAGTGGCGGCATAACAACGTCGGCTACAAATGAAGAAACGATTTTACCGAATGCGCCGCCGATGATTACACCAACCGCCATATCGACGACATTCCCCTTCATAGCAAATTCTTTGAATTCTTGTAACATACTCATAATTAATTTCCCTCATTATCGTAATAAAAAGCTAACTCATGGATTAAAACAGCGTTTTGATGATTTGGATACTCCTTTCTTCACCTAACGCCAAACTAAATTATCGAATGAATAAGTTTAAATGTATAGTTTTTTGAATTTCATCTTGCACCGTTACAACTTAATTTAATTGAATTTTTTCACTGTCATAAATTCGTAATAAACAAACAGCTACAATAGTACATCTAAATTCCTAAAAAAATTATGCCTAAGATTAATATCCTGGTTGTTGAAGACGAAGCCGCAATTCGGGGAATGTTGACAATCGTTCTTGAACAGGCCGGTTTTATGCCACTCGCGGCCGCGGAAGTCGATGCCGCCCAAAAAGTCTTGTCCGAAAACTTGCCCGACCTGATTGTCCTGGACTGGATGTTACCCGGCGTCAGCGGCGTAGAATGGGCTCGGCGGTTGAAAAAGGATCCATGCTACCGTGAATTGCCGATCATCCTGTTAACCGCCAGGGGCGAAGAAGAAGACAAAGTCAGGGGTTTGGAAATCGGCGCCGACGATTACCTGACTAAGCCGTTTTCACCCAAAGAACTGGTTGCCAGAATCCGCGCCGTTTTGCGCAGAAGCGGCAAACTACAGGGACCTTCCCAATTGGCTTTAGGCGACCTTATGCTCGACACTGAGCAACACCGGTTAAGTATCGGCGAACAACAACTGGATGTCAGCCCAA
>JBGAWU010000436.1:0-2399 GCA_044227425.1 Methyloglobulus sp. | reverse complement strand
ATATCGTCCGCGATGTCATCGTCGATGCCAAAGATCTTCCCTTGAAATTCGTCTGCCATAGCCCGTGTTTCCGTAGTGAAGCTGGTGCATATGGGCGTGACGTGCGAGGCATGATCCGCCAGCATCAATTTGAGAAAGTGGAAATTGTGCAAATTACCAGGCCGGATGATTCCGAACGTGCGCACGAAGAACTGACCCGCCATGCCGAAATTATCCTGGAAAAACTGAACCTACCGTACCGGAAAATGCTGTTGTGTGCGGGCGATACGGGGTTTTCATCCGCAAAAACTTACGACCTTGAAGTTTGGTTGCCGGGGCAGGGCGCATATCGGGAAATTTCTTCTTGTAGTAATTTCAAAGACTTTCAAGCGCGCCGCTTGCAAGCCCGCTGCCGCAATCCAGAAACCGGCAAGCCGGAATTGGCGCATACCCTGAACGGTTCCGGGTTAGCGGCTGGCAGGACATTGATAGCCGTTATGGAAAATTACCAAGACGAACAGGGAAAGATTCATATACCTGATGCCTTATTGCCTTATATGGGCGGGATTAAGGTTATTGAGTAAGTCTGCGGAAATCCTGAAGGGTTCTTTATTTAAGTTTCTGATGGCAATGGTTTTTTAATGCTATAAATAAATTCCCTCTCTCCTTGGCAAGATAGTGAGGGGGAATTTCCGCTCAGCGGTTTGTCTTGATTCAGGTTTAATCGTATATTACCGCGCTGTTTGAATTAATCTTTTTTAGATAAATGGACACCATCAGCATCCGTGGCGCGCGCACCCATAACCTCAAGAACATCGACCTCGATTTGCCGCGCGACAAGTTGATTGTGATTACCGGCTTGTCCGGTTCGGGCAAGTCGTCATTGGCATTCGATACGATCTATGCCGAAGGCCAACGCCGTTATGTGGAATCGCTGTCGGCTTACGCCCGGCAATTTCTGTCGATGATGGAAAAGCCCGATGTCGACCATATCGAAGGCTTGTCACCCGCGATCTCCATCGAACAGAAATCGACGTCGCACAATCCGCGTTCCACCGTTGGTACGATTACCGAGATTTACGATTATTTGCGCCTGCTGTACGCCCGCGCCGGCACACCGCGCTGTCCGGAACACCATACCTCGCTGGAAGCGCAAACCGTCAGCCAGATGGTCGATCAAGTCTTGTCGCATCCGCAAGACCAGAAATGGATGCTGCTCGCGCCCGTCATTAACGAACGCAAGGGTGAACACCTGCAATTACTGGATGATTTGAAGGCCCAAGGTTTTATCCGGGCGCGGATTGACGGCGAAGTATACGATCTGGATGCCACACCCACGATTGACCCAAAAAAGAAACATACCATTGAAGTGATCGTTGACCGCTTCAAAATCCGTCCCGACATTGCTTTGCGTTTAGCTGAATCCTTTGAAACCGCCCTACGGATTGCCGACGGCTTAGCGATTGCCGTTTGCCTTGAAGATAATACCGAGTATGTTTTTTCCGAGCGCTACGCCTGCCACTTGTGCGGCTATAGTTTAAGTGAGTTGGAACCGCGCATTTTCTCTTTCAACAACCCAAAAGGTGCCTGCAGTGGTTGTGATGGTTTGGGGGTTAAACAACATTTCGACTCCGAGTTGATTATTTACAATCCGGAACTCAGTTTGGCTAATGGGGCGATTCGTGGCTGGGACAAGCGAAACAGTTACTATTATCAAATCATCTGTTCGTTAGCAAACCACTACGGTTTCGATCCGGAAACGCCGTATTCCGCACTGCCGAAAAAAATACAAGACATTCTCCTGTACGGCAGCGGCAAAGAAGCCATTGAATTCAGCTTCATTAGCCCCGGTAACACCATCAGCAAACGACGTTATAGCTTTGAAGGCGTACTCGCCAACATGGAACGGCGTTACCATGAGACCGATTCACAACTAGTGCGCGACGATCTTGCCAAATATCTGTCGCAAAAAGTCTGCCCGACCTGCAATGGCGCTCGGCTAAATAATTCAGCCCGCAATGTCTTCATCGATGAGCAGCCCATCCATGATATAACCCGTTTTCCCATACGGCAATCACTCAGCTTTTTCGACACGCTTAATTTACCCGGCAAACGCGGTGAGATTTCCGTCAAAATCATCAAGGAAATCAAGGAACGCTTGGAGTTTTTGGTCAATGTCGGCTTGGATTATCTCACGCTTGACCGTAGCGCCGATACCTTATCCGGCGGCGAAGCACAACGGATAAGGCTTGCCAGCCAGATTGGTGCGGGACTCGTCGGCGTGATGTATGTGCTGGACGAGCCGTCCATCGGCCTGCACCAGCGCGACAACGACCGCCTGTTAAAGATGTTATTTCGTCTGCGCGATTTAGGGAATACCGTTATTGTGGTCGAACACGATGAAGACGCAATCCGCGCCG
>JBGAWU010000435.1:0-2399 GCA_044227425.1 Methyloglobulus sp. | reverse complement strand
TCATCGGCTTCCTCCAGCAAGAGTAGCAAGAACGACGCCAAAAAGGTGGACAACAATACTTATGAAAGTGACGTTCAGGATTTTACAGTCACGTATTTGCGCACCAATTCAAGTCTCAACGACCAGAATAGTTTCATGAAAGGAATCAGCGACGTTGCATCGCAAAACGGCATTGTGGATTGGGAAGCCAATCCGAAAACCTACCGTGCTATTGGAAAAGGGCTAAAAAAGGCAAAAATCGCAGGCCCCCAGTACGAGCAATACAAAAGGAAGTTCGCCAACGGTAATCCCGGCAAGATGGACGATATTCAAGAAGGCTACGACAATTAACCGGATAAAAGCCACTGTTGTTTTTTTCGTATTCCTGCTGATAGCAAACTGCGCCTATGCTGCAACTTTTCAAGTTGTCTACATAGAAGCCGGGGAAGGGAATTCAAGCGGCGGACATCTAGCTGTCCGATTCGACAATAATATTTTCCATTATCAATACGAGAACGGCATGATCCGCCTATTTAAAGATAGCGCGGATAGTTTTCTGGAAGATTATCTTTATCATCAGAACCGTCCCATACATCTTGCGGAAGTTGATGTTTCCTCCGAAACCTTTGAACAACTGAAAAATCATTTTAAGTTAACTTTTTTTTCACAAAAACAACAACTCAAGCAGATCCAAGGTTTACAGCAAGATCAATTACTGTTGCAGGCTTTACTCGATCAACAATCAGGGAACCATACCGATACGTCCTCAACCGAAGGGCGAATCCTTCAACTCGCCGGTGCCGGACTTTTCTTTGACGACAGCGGGCCGGAAACACTTAAAACTATTGCAACTTGCGACACCGGAGCTTCCGGAAGCCTGGTTTTAGCCGAATTAAAACTGCGGCTTGCAAAGCATTACGGCGAAAATTTTCTAGCTACAAAAATTATTGCTTTAAGAAACGAAATCAGCCATCTACTGCCCCCGGCCATCAACCTCGACAGATCTTCTTACAACTACTCATTTTCTGAACATTACGCCGACCTACTCACTGGATTTGTGGCGTTAAACGTCCTGGATGAAGGCCATCCCTTATCTGCCCATGCTTGTTTTAGGATCGACGACCCAAAATTACAGTTGAGTGAAAAGGCTATCGAAGAAGCAACCTTATTTAAAAACCAACTCTTCCAAAGCGCACGAAACTTGCTTGATTCCACTCGCCCCGATTGGGGGTACGCCTTGTTTATTATCTTGGCGCGGTTAACCGTGTTGGAACATTCGCTACAAACTCGGCACTGGACTTTTCTCGAGGACGATGACAGCAGCGCCAAGGAGATACCCGAACAGCAGCTCGCCCTTTATGCCAACAAATTGGCCACGCAACGGCGTTCCGATTTAGGAGATTTGTACGAATCCACCAAACAAATGGAGACAAATTCGAGCGCCTACGAACAGAATTATGTGAAGTTAGAGCTTGCCGCCAACCGATACCATCATTGGCTCGAAAGCGATAAGGCGGGATGGTTGAAATATAGGGGTGAACATCTGTTGCCGCAACACTATTTTCCCTCAACCCGGTTTTTAATGACGGACTTATCCGTTGCCCAATTAAAGCTTGCCTTGGAAATCCGCAAATCGGCGGAGAAACATTTACTGACGCAAGACCTTAGACGCAATACCTACAACCTGTTGACAAAAAACTGCGTTTCCACCCTGTTTAAACATATCGACGTGGCCGTTAACGGCTTATCGAAAAAAGCACTTGGCGGATACATTGACCCGGAAATTAATGTCGTTCCCTTCCAGGCGTTCGATGCGGTTAAAAATACGTATCGTGTGAAACAGGTATTCGAAAAACCTGCCTATCGACAAGAACAACTTTCAGGCATGTATGGACATGAGGATGCAAACCTGGTTTTTCTCCGCGAATCGAATATCTTCAGTTCAAGCCTATACCGCTATAACCCGGACGATGCCTGGTTTGTGTTTTTTACTGACGACAACATTTTATCGAGACCGATCTTTGGCGCATTCAATGTCGTAGCCGCCGCCAGCCAAAGCTTATTCGGATTGGTGAGCTGGCCGTTCGACGAAGGGAATAACATAAAAGTCGGACTGAGGGGCGTCTTGGCGAGCCTGCCCGAACTCGCTTTTTTCAATATCAGAAAAGGGACTTATCCTTATTCGTTAGCAAAGATAGATTAATACAAGCGTCAACGTTGAGTTCCGTCACTGCGGCGGCTGATAAGTCAACCGCCGAAATAAACTGTCCGTAACAACCTTATTTAAATTGCTTGTTATCGATTGATTACTTTAATACCAAGTTGTTAGTTAGGCTTTCGGCATAACCGGTATAGGACATCGGCGTTAATTTATTTAATTCGGCTTTTGCTTCGGCAGGGATTTCGAGCTTTTCGATAAA
>JBGAWU010000434.1:0-2411 GCA_044227425.1 Methyloglobulus sp. | reverse complement strand
AGTTTATGGACAGAACCAGTATCGACCCGAAACTTGAATGCATTAACAGGCGGTAATTGCAAAATATTGGCTAAGAGCGCACGGATTACGCCCGCGTGTGTGACCAGTAAAATTTGATCGGTTTGGGTTGTAACGACCAACTCGTCCCAAAAATGACCTACCCGCCGGCAAAGGTCGTTGAATGTTTCTCCATTCGGAGGCGGAACGGAAACAAAGTTTTCTGTCCAGTCCTTTAACAACCCATCATCAACGTCGTTGAAACGACAGTTTTCCCAATCGCCGAAATCGAGTTCGAGCAATCGGTCATCCGTCTTAAACGGCATCCGGAATGTTTGCGCCAATTTTTTGCAACGTGTTAACGGACTGCTAAAAACCAGACAACCTTCGGATAGTTCCGGTAATTTTTCAAGTACTGCTTGCGCTTCGGCCTTAAAAGAACCGGCTAACGGCACATCGCTTTGACCGTAACATAAGCCGATTTCGGTATCGGCCTTGGTATGGCGAATCAGGAATATATCCATAAGGCACTGACAGCCAAATAAAACACCACTTCGCCGGTTTGTTGCGCCGCGCCCAAGCAATCGCCGGTATAGCCGCCTATATGCCTATGAAAATAACGACCCAAACGCCAGTTTGCCGTCATCATGATGGGTACCGCTAAAAGACAAATCGTCGGCAACAATACTAACGGCAACAAGGAAATAATGCCTGCCAGCATTAGCCCCCTCCTTTCTGGCTTGAAGGTTGTCGCTCCGCCTTTACTGTTTTCCGACCTTGCATACCCATAACGGCGCATAATCAGTAACGGTTGAAACCGGCTTAAGCTGTGTCCAGCAATTAAAACAGCCGGCACGGAAGTGGCCGGCAATGCGACCAATAAGCTAATCTTCAAAGCCAATAACAGCACTAATCCTAGCGCGCCGTAAACACCTATCCGTGAATCCTTCATGATTTCCAGGATACGTCCTTTGCTATATCCCCCACCGAAACCGTCGCAGACATCGGCGAAACCGTCTTCATGAAAAGCTCCGGTTAATAGTATTCCGAAAGCCAAAGTCAAAATGACCGATGTCGGTTGCGCCCAAATAAGATCGGTTAAATAAAAACATAAGCCAGACAATCCACCAACCAGCCAGCCGACCAAAGGCAAATACAGGCTCGCTTCGGGCAACCGTGAATAATCCTGATTTTGGCTAACAGGCAGTCGGGTATAAAAACCCAGGGCTAAGTTAAATAATTTAAGGTCGGGCAGCACTAGATGCTAGTTTGCCGATCGACTCCGGCATCCTCAAATGTCGCCATTTCATTGAGAAATAACACAGCAGACCGAATCAGCGGAAAAGCAAGCGCAATCCCCGAGCCTTCACCTAGACGTAATTCCATATTCAAAATCGGCTGTACATTAAAATACGCCAATAGCGCACGATGGCCTATCTCAGAAGATAAGTGACAGAATAAGCAATAGCCGAGCATATCAGGGTACAGCTTGTAAGCGACCAATAAAGCCGCACTGGCTATATAACCATCGACCAACATCAGCATGTTAAGTTCGGCAGCTTTGAGATAAGCACCTACCATCATGGCGATTTCGAAACCACCGAAGGCCGCCAACACGTCCAACGGCTTCGTGATATTTTTGTGCAAAACGGCGGCTTGTCCCAAGATCGTCCGCTTGTTTTGCAGTTGCTTATCTTCCAGTCCTGTACCGCGTCCAATGCACTGCGCTAATGTTAGGCCGGTCAGTGAATGTACCAGTAATGCAGCGCTCGACGTATTGCCGATACCCATTTCCCCGAAGCCAATACAATTGCAACCTTCCTTATTTCGCTGAAGCACTAACTCGGCACCCGTTTGCAGGGCGATTTCACACGCCTCCTTAGTCATTGCCGCTTGGTATAAGAAATTTGCCGTACCCTTCGCAATTTTTTTATCAATCAACTTGGGATGGGCACCCAAATCTGCATTCACGCCGGCATCGACAATGTACAGTTCTAATTGGCTTTGTCGGGCAAATACGTTGACAGCTGCTCCTCCCGATAGGAAATTGCCGACCATTTGCGCGGTAACGCTCTGAGGATAGGCGCTGACGCCGGACTCGACAATTCCGTGGTCGCCAGCGAAGACCATTAGCGCCGGTTTATGCAGGTCGGGCGTTAACGAATTTTGGATCAAGCCGATTTTTAGGGCCAAACTTTCCAACTGTCCCAACGAACCGAGTGGCTTGGTTTTCTGGTCGATTTTATTTTGTAAACTCGCCTTCAATGTATCCGGAACCGATTTGATATTAAAGCTCAAAGACATAAACGATAGGTTCCTTATCTACAATGGATTGTTAAGATAGCCGTTTTGCGACTGGAATTTGCTTTTAGGTCACCCAAACAAACGGCTAGCCCTGCGCATGTTCACCCTAC
>JBGAWU010000433.1:0-2427 GCA_044227425.1 Methyloglobulus sp. | reverse complement strand
CATCACCTGAGTATTGAAAACCTACACGAAATTTTGCGTTTTTCCGGTCGTCATATTGACCGGCATCTCGCATTCTTTTCGTGCGGAGGACAGAGTGCAGATCACCCGATTGATCCGGCAATACCCGAAACAGCGTATTTGAAGACCTTTTTTTGCGCTGTCTCTTCGAGCCTATAAAGTTATTGAGGCATCATATTGACCACGGTAGAATATAAAAAGGTGTGTGATCTTTGTGGCCAGCCTGTTGAAATCGAGGGTTTTACCTTAACTGCGGCGAATATATGTTATGCATTCTGCTGCGCGGGCTGCCAGAGCATCTATAAATTAATCTACATCAACGATCTCGGACAAACTTCGAGTCGGATTCCGGATAATTCTAAAACAACAAATAATTTAAATGAGGATGATTAATACATGAAAGCTTGCGAAACCTGTTCTCACCGGGTTGAAATTGGCAAAAACCACAATCAAATGTCCGTGGCGCGGAGGACGCTCGGGTTGTTTTTTGTCTACGCTCCAATTATAACGTTGCCTTTCGTCTTTGCCAGCGCTTACATGACGTATTTTCATTTGTGGCTGGTGGGCGCCAAGAATGTCAAAAAATTTACTGATTATTTGCCAGAAAAAGAAAGCCATCGTTATACGATGAAAAATCAAATTACGATGAAACCGAGTTTTAAATTGAGCCTTTCCCAATATAAATTGTATTGGATACTTAATTGTACCTGGTACTGCCCAGTTAGTGTCGCCGTGTTCGAGTGGCATGCCTATCTGGTTAAATTAGTTGAAAACTGGTGGTGTCCGTTCACGCATAGCAAAAAAGAAGGTTATGCCAATGCTAAAATCGACAAGTCATTCTGGCATATCTATGAAGAAGATATCGTCAAACTTGACGTTACGGACAGGGATAACCCTATCTGGAATGTCGATACCGATAAAGAAACCAAATAACACTCATCGCTGTGAAAATTGGTCCTTATCAATTGCCAAATCAGTTAATATTGGCGCCAATGGCTGGGATAAGCGACCGGCCTTTCAGGTCGATTTGTAAAGATTTCGGCGCGGGGTTCGCAGTCTCCGAAATGGTGGCTGCCAATCCCGCATTGCGCAGCCATAAAAAAACGCAATTGAAAACTGACCATGACGGTGAAAAAGGTTTGTGTTCTGTTCAGATCGTTGGTACCGAACCTAAAGAAATGGCAGATGCCGCAATCTTTAATGTCCGTTGCGGCGCTAAAATAATCGACATAAATATGGGTTGTCCCGCGAAAAAAGTTTGCGCCAAGGCGGCAGGATCGGCATTGTTAAAAGACGTCGAATTAGTTAAAAGAATCCTGGATGCCGTCGTGAATGCGGTTGACGTTCCAGTAACGCTTAAAATCCGTACAGGCTGGGACACGCAGAGCCGTAATGCACCTGAAATAGCGCAAATTGCCGAAAACGCGGGGATTGCGGCACTTACGGTGCATGGTCGGACACGGGCTTGTAAGTTTGCGGGGCAAGCCGAATATGAAACGATTAAACAAATAAAACAATTGGTCAAGATCCCCGTCATTGCTAATGGCGATATCGATTCATCGCAAAAAGCCCGGTTTGTCTTGGATGCAACAGGGGCTGACGGCCTTATGATAGGCCGTGCTGCCCAGGGAAATCCTTGGCTGTTCAAGCAGGTCGAACGCTATGTCAACGTTGGCGAGGTTATTGAAAAACCGTCGATATCGGCAATTTATACCGTTTTGCTCGCCCATCTGGAAAAGCTTTATAGCTTCTATGGTGAGTTTACCGGTGTTAAGATTGCCAGAAAACATATCGGTTGGTATCTTAAAAGCTTGGATTTTATCGACCAGAATATTAAAACGAAAATCAATCAAGCGAACCACACTGATCAACAACTGTTGTTGATTAAAGCAGCATTTTCACTCTAACCAAACCATAATCTTTTGTGATGGATATATCCTTCGAAGGCGCTGAAGTCATTAAAGAAAATTTAAGTTTGACCCTGTGTACGCCGTTATCTGAACACGTAAGGCAAACAGTGACGCGATACCTGGAACAATTGCACGGTCATGATGTGGTGGATTTATATGTGATGGTCATGTCTGAAGTCGAAAAACCGCTAATTCAAGCGGCAATGGAGTATTCAGGCCATAATCAAAGTAAGGCTGCTAAAATCTTGGGCTTAAGCCGAAGTACTTTACGAAAAAAAATGGAATTTTACGGGCTTGTTTGAGTATGAAGCTATTTTTATCCTTTATTTTTGTAATAAATACGACTAATTTTTAACGCTTTCCCGCTAAAAATAGAGTTTCCTTCTTTTTTTCCAAACCGCTTTCCGAATGAAAAAAAAAATAACACGGGCGCTTGTCAGCGTTTCAGACAAATCTAATATTGTCGAATTTTGCCGCGAATTGGGTTCGTTGGGGATAG
>JBGAWU010000432.1:0-2431 GCA_044227425.1 Methyloglobulus sp. | reverse complement strand
CATCCAGGCGAAGCCAGCCATGGCGATTTAGGCATGATTACCAAACAGGATGTCGTGCTGGCGCTGTCGAACTCGGGTGAAACTGAAGAAATTATAAAGATTTTACCGATTATCAAACGATTAGATGTCCCTTTGATTGCCATGACAGGCAACCCAGCTTCGACTTTAGCCTGTTTCGCCACGACCCATATCAATGTCAGTGTTGAACAGGAAGCCTGCCCCTTAGGGTTGGCGCCGACTTCCAGCACAACGGCCGCACTTGTGATGGGCGATGCACTGGCGGTGTCGCTGCTGGAAGCCCGCGGCTTTACCAGAGACGATTTTGCCCTGTCGCATCCGGGCGGCACACTGGGCAAGCGTTTGTTGCTGAGGGTCGGCGATATTATGCATGTGAACGGCGCGATGCCGGTAGTGCATAAATCGGCCTTTATCAGCGAAGCTTTGCTTGAAATGACTGAAAAAAAACTGGGCATGACCGCCAT
The DNA here is from genome assembly GCA_044227425.1 of Methyloglobulus sp. GTDB lineage: Bacteria > Pseudomonadota > Gammaproteobacteria > Methylococcales > Methylomonadaceae > Methyloglobulus. The sequence goes on along the minus strand of JBGAWU010000432.1, from coordinate 1,949 downwards.
CGTCGAAGACGGCAATGTTTTAATCGGTATTTTTACGGACGGCGACTTACGTCGGATGCTCGCCAAAAGCCCCAATATCCATAATACGTTGATCGTCGATGTCATGACGCCTAATTGCGCCGTTATCAAGGCCGATGCTTTGGCGGCAGAGGCGATGCAAATCATGGAGCAGAAAAAAATCAACGCCTTGATTGCAGTAGACAGCCAGCGCCGGGTCATTGGCGCTTTGAATATGCACGATTTAATCCGCGCCGGTATTGTTTAGTAAAACCCATGATAAATAATACGATTATTACACCCCTGCTTTTTGAGAAGACTAAAAACATAAAGCTGTTGATTCTTGATGTCGATGGCGTCTTAACCGACGGCAGGCTTTATTTCGACAATGATGGCAATGAATACAAATGTTTCCACGCCCGCGATGGTCACGGCATTAAGCTGCTACGACAAACCGGCATCGAAGTGGCGGTCATCTCCGGACGCCGCTCGAATTCCGTCGCCTTGCGGATGAAAAGCCTGGGCATCGAACATGTCTATCAAGGCCATGAAAATAAACTGGACGCTTTCTCCGAACTTTTGCACAAATGCAGCATTACCCCTGAACAAGCAGCCCATGTCGGCGACGATTTGCTGGATTTGCCTATTATGTCGCGTGTCGGGCTGTCGATTGCTGTCGAAGACGCCAATTTTGCGGTCAAAGAAAGGGCGGATTGGTGTACGGCCTTACCTGGCGGACAAGGCGCAGTAAGGGAAGTGTGTGATTTTATCATGCAGGCGCAGGGAAATTTTGAAAGCATATTGGCCGCTTACCTGAAATGACAACACACTTCAGCGAAAAACTCATCTACGCGTTCCTAACCGCACTGGCTTTGTTAAGCTGGTGGCTGTTGCAATACACCGGTTTAATCGGCCCCAAGAAACCGGTCGGCCTTAATAAAAGCCCCGATTATTTCAGCACGGGTTATACCAAATGGGAAATGGATGAAAACGGGCGGTTAAAAAGCAAATTAGTGGCGGAAGAAATGACGCATACCGTGAACTACTGGGCTACAGCGGCAAAAAAACCGATAATGGTTTTTTACAATGAAAATAAACCGCCTTGGATTATAGAATCCGACACAGGTATTTTATCGAATGACGGAACGAAACTTCGATTGGACGGAAAAGTAACGGTAACTCGCGACAAAGCAGAAGGGACCAGACCACTCACCATTAATACATCTAATTTGATGGTTAGTCCAAAAATCAGCTATGCCGAGACAAAAGCCTGGGCGGAATTAATCAGCCCGCCGCATATTACATCCGGCACTGGTATGAAGGTGACATTTAAGGAACCTATCCATTTGGAATTGCTTTCGAAAGTGAAAGGTAAATATGAAACAAAATAACATAATAACAATCGGTTTCCTGACCCTGTTGCTCAGTTGCCAAACGTCAAGCCTGTTTGCCCTGGAGAGCGACCCCGACCAGCCCATCACCATCGATTCCAACACGGCGACCTATGACGACGCTGACGCCACAAGCACTTACACGGGCAACGTTGTGACTGTCCAAGGCAGCATCAAGGTTAATTCGGATAAACTGGTCGTTTATTTCGTCAACGGGGAAGCGGAAAAACTGGTTTTCACCGGAAATAAGGCAAAATTCAAACAAACGCCTAGCGAAGGAGCCGAAGATATAACCGGGGAAGCCCTAACGGGTGAATATTACCCCAAGCAAAACCTGTTGGTCCTCATCAAGGACGCGACTGTATGGCATGGTAACGGCGCCTATTCCAGCGACCGCATCGAATACAACAGCAAGTCTTCGCTAGTCAAAGCCGGCGATAAAACATCCGACGCCAAACGTGTCCATGTCCTGTTAAAGCCCAAACAAAAAACGGAAAATAAAAACAATGACAATGCTGGCGGCGAAACACCTCATCAAAACCTACAATAAACGCAATGTAG
>JBGAWU010000431.1:0-2456 GCA_044227425.1 Methyloglobulus sp. | reverse complement strand
GACGGTCCCGCCCTTGCGCACGGCGCCCAGCGCCGCTTGCGACGTCTCGGGCTGTCCCACCGCCTCGATCACCATGTGGAAGCCCTTGCCGTCGGGGCTCAGCGCGACGAGCGCTTCGTCGAGGGCCACGTCCTCGTCCGCCCGCACCACCGCCTTGCATCTGGCGCATAAAGAAAATCCAGACGGCTATTAGGAGCAACATGGGGCCGAATGAAATCAACAACTGCATCAACATGGAAGGTTGTTCAGGAGGAACAGCCTTAATATCGACATTGTTGGCCAAGAGGTCGTCAATCATATGGGCATCGGTAGGCGCATAGGTTTTAAATACTTGGCTGCCTTGCAGCTTGCCTTTAATTACATGCTCATCAATCGTTACTTGCTGAACCTGCCCGGCCCTTACGGAGTCGATGAATTGGGAATAAGATAACGTCGTGTTATCCCCACGCTCACCTTGCGCGCCAAAATTATTAAAAATGGACATTAAAACCACTGCGATAACAACCCACAGGATTATATTTTTCATCATGTCATTCACTACACACCCCAGACCTTTACGGTTCGGTTAAAAAAACAGCTAAATTATATCAGGTTACCTAGCCCCTGACTGTTATCCATCCCTCGATATCATATTCCTAAATATACCGTCAATGAGATGGGGACAGCTCTCTATCATTTAAAGCCCCGCGCTAAAATATATACCTCATTGCTTCTCGGCCTTGACGCTTTCGGCTTCCGTATCGCCACTTTTTCAAAATGCTGCTGGACATCCTTATGAAAAACCTCGAAACCCTCGCCCTGAAATACTTTAACCAGAAATCCGCCGCCTTTGGTTAACAACGTTTTTGCCGTATCCAAAGCCAATTCACACAAATACATTGAATTGGGTTGATCCACTCCTTTATTTCCGCTCATATTAGGTGCCATATCAGACAGCACAATATCAACCTGGCCTGGCTCCAATATAGAACTTAACTGTTGCCAAACCGAATCCTCACGAAAATCGCCTTCTATAAATTCCACGCCATCAATAGGATCAATCGGCAAAATATCCAAAGCGACCAACTTGCTTTTTTTACCTAAAATTGGCCTGATATATTGCGACCACCCGCCCGGCGCCGCGCCTAAATCTACGACAGTCATTCCCGGCTTGATAAATTTGTCCTTTTCCTGAATCTCTTTAAGTTTAAAGACGGCGCGGGAGCGATAGCCTTGCGCTTGGGCTAATCTGACATACTCGTCATCAAAATGTTCCTGCATCCAACGGCCGCTGCTTTTACTTCGGCTCATGCTTTGCTTTTAGGATAAAATAGCACTTTTATTAGATATAACATTATGGATACGGCAAGCAAAAAAAAACTCAAGTCACAGGCACATGGATTAAAACCAGTCATTATGATAGGTCAAGCCGGACTTACTGAAGCCGTACTGGCGGAAACCGAAATCGCGCTGGATCACCATGAATTAATAAAAGTCAGGATTCGCGCCGAGCGTGAAGAACGGCTGGCAATCTGCGACAAACTCTGCACCAAGACAACCGCTAACTTGATACAAATGATCGGACAAATTGCAGTGTTGTATCGCCTGAATCCCAAGAAATAAAGCCCAAGGTGTTAAACATAGTCCACTGATAGAATTTCATATTCGATATCGCCGCCCGGTGCTTTAACAATCACGTTGTCGCCTGTTTGCTTACCAATTAAAGCCCTGGCAATAGGCGATCCTATCGAAATACGGCCTTCTTTGATGTTTGCTTCGTCTTCACCAACAATTTGATAGGTGACCGTTTTGCCGGACTCGACATCTTCGATCTCAACTGTTGCACCGAACACGACCTTACCGTTCGCATCGACTTTGGTGACATCGATGATTTGGGCGTTCGACAACTTCGCCTCAATTTCCGCGATCCGGCCTTCGGCAAAGCTTTGTTGCTCGCGGGCGGCATGGTATTCGGCATTTTCCTTTAAATCGCCGTGTTCGCGGGCAGATGCAATGGCTGCAATAATGCGGGGGCGAACGACAGACTTCAGTTCTTCCAACTCCGCCCTCAGTTTTTCCGCGCCTTTAACGGTCAAGGGTACTTTATTCATTTAATTAAACCGCTCCAAATATCTTCCTGATCAATTCAGGCTATTATGTAAATCCTGCAAACAATTGACATCGCCTGCTTCCAATTCTCCCAAAGCGTAACAAGCCGCCTTGGCGCCCGCCATCGTCGTGTAATAGGTCACCCGGTGTTGCAAGGCTTCACGGCGCATGGTAAACGAGTCTGTAATGGCTTTTTTACCTTCAGTGGTATTAATGATTAACTGAATCTGATCGTTTTTAATCATATCCACCGTATTCGGACGGCCTTCGTTTACTTTACAAACCACTTCGCAGCTAATCCCTTTGTCTTGCAAAAATTTCGCCGTACCCCGCGTTGCCACAATCTGATAGTTTTTACCCGTCAGCAT
>JBGAWU010000430.1:0-2458 GCA_044227425.1 Methyloglobulus sp. | reverse complement strand
GGGCAGCCGCCCAAAGAATCCCAGACCAGCAAGTCGGGCGTTTGAACATCAAAGGTTTTCCAGCCTTCCGCACTGGTATTTACGATGAAGGAAGCGTTTGAAAATTGACAAGGTTGTATTTGTTCCAAGGCCTGGACCAGCCCATTTTTTTTGCTTGTCTGTAGCTTTCTAACGCTTGCATCATATAACGCAAGGTTTTGGAAGGTTTCTTGCGGGCATTCAGTTCCGATTGGACTTTTTTGTAATCCTGTTCCGTGGAGAGTATGAGTTTGTCAGTCATTTGTTTATCCTTTTAACCGTAATGGCGAGATTGCCTGTTGTTGGGGGAAGTTAGGTATTCGGTTGTTGCGGTTTAGGTCTACGTTTAATAATTTCAATGAGTAATTTCATGATTGTGTTTTTTACTTCGCTGGGAACCCGAGCATCTAACCTCATGACCGATACCGAGAAACCCTTCTCGATGGCATAGGAGTGGTAATCGATTAAGCCTGTGCGGGTCCTTGTGTCATCGAAATGGGTTACGGCTACGATAGTCGGGTTTTCCTTTATGAATTTACCGTGTAAATTGAGGAAATAGTCTAATTCGGTCAGTGGCGCGTCATGACCGTTATCAATCATAACAATCATCCCTGCCGCTCCTTTGCTGAGTATGGATGCCATAAAATCGAAGCGCCGCTGTCCGGGCGTCCCATATAAGTGAATTTTTGTCCGTTGCATCTGGAGAATCCCATATTCCATGGCGACGGTGGTCGTAGGTTTGCGGTGCAATGCCTCGCGTTCGTTTGCTTTGGCTTCTGTGCCGATTACTGGAATTTCACTGACCGCTTCTATACTGGTCGTTTTGCCGGAACCGACATTGCCTACAACGATCAATTTGATTTCGTTGGTATGGGTTTTTGAAAAACCGCGCTTTTCGACTTGTGTAATTTGAGTATCGAGATTTAAATCCATAACGGTTCAGTTCGATTGTTGCTATTTAATTGAATTCCTGTTTAAAAAATATAATGGGTTTCAAACAAAATCGACGATGTGTGTCTCTGCCTTTTTAATGTACACAATGATTAAGTCCAATTTGCCGGGCAGGACGGATAAGTCTGCTTCAGAACTGGAAAAACTCTCCAAAGCATAGCCTATCTTTATCGCTTTTTTTTGAGCCTGTTCTAACTTTCCGTACACTGATGCTTTATGGATATTGCCAACTCAGGGGCGTTATCCCCGCGTTCATGGCGCAACGATTTGAATCAAAGGCGTTCTCGATAATAAACCATCGGTAAATATCGAATATCGGTTAAACGGCAGCGTACAAGGGTTCCATTCGTTACTCTCAAGAAAAATATCTAAAGCATGGATTTGGTCAAAGGTTAATTGCGGTTGCGAGCCTTTGATCATGCGCCGGCCGAGCGCCTTGCCCTTTTTTCCCAAGACGATCAATAAATCGAGCAGGGCGCCAAATAGCTGCTCATCCAGTTTATGTTCGAAGCAGTAATAAATTCGTTCTAAATGCCCCGTTAAGTAGCCGGGGTTTCTAGAAACCCTGAATACCATCCGTTCCAAACCTTTTTCAGTAGACCAGTCTTGCCACCCATAAAACCCGGCGGCACTTTTATCCAAAAAGAAATCTGCCGATTGCGTTAGATTATGTTCTGCTAAGCCCGCTAATGTAATCATATGTTTGCCTACTACGTAACATCGATTTTCCGGGATTGATCTTAAGCTTGTTGCTGGGAGTGGTCAAAGCACAGTGTTTCTTTTTGTGACAAGGTTAACTAAATATTTTGAAAGTTTTGCTACGGCTTATTGGGGCTGTTTTCAACGTTTTGAATGGCGGGAGGAATCTGATTTACGTAAAAGCAAGTGGAAGCCTAAAAGGCAGTGCTGTTGATTTAAGCCCATATTCGCTGAGAGTGTCATTCCAAAGGGACAATGCGGCTGAGGAATCCTGTGCGTTTCAGCTTTCTCTTGCTTCGGCTGTGCTCTAGGCAGGCTCAGGCCGAAATGACAAAGCCTAATCTAAACTTAGCGGTATTGGCGGCTAGAGTTTGCACAGGGGAGTAGCCGGAGTAAAAAATGTCGATAGCCAAGGTTATTAGTCGATAATGGCTTATTCATGGTTGCATACCATTACCGATTTTCTTGCGGTAAGCGTTCCATTAAATAACACAGGCAATCTTGCCTGATGATGTTGACATCCCGCGTTAACATGGCGGGCATGACGGGACGCTGGGTTGTCAGCTTGCCCGCTTCGATTTTGAAATAATGCATCGCAACATCGTTCCCTGCTTCATTCCATGCTTCGATCGGAAATACGTTAGTTGCTTTCACGTGCGCCAGATACGTTTCCGGCTGTAATTCACGGAAATTGTAATGGTCGATTGCCGGAACCAGATTGACTTCCGATGAGCTATTATCTACACCTAAGCTCAAATGGCTGGGTACTTTGACTGTCGCGACTGTATGG
>JBGAWU010000042.1:281-10940 GCA_044227425.1 Methyloglobulus sp. | reverse complement strand
GGATAGATAAATATTCAGAAAAACCTACGTGTCCCGATAGGTAAGCAAAAATCCCCAACCCGGCGGCTACCATTACGGTGGGCATAATTGCCAGGCCATCCAGACCATCGGTCAAGTTGACTGCATTACTGGTCCCAACAATAACAAAATAACTCAGAATGATGTACATCCAGCCCATATTGAGCATGACATCTTTGAAGAATGGGACGAAAAACTGCGTTTCCGCTGGAACTACTGCCGATTTATACAGAAACAGCACCGCGATAATGCCAATGACGGATTGCCAAAAGTATTTGGCTTTCGCCGACAATCCATCGCTGTTACGTTTGACAACCTTACGGTAATCGTCAATAAACCCTATAACGCCATAACCTAAGGTCACCAGTAAAATAACCCAGATATAACGGTTGCTTAAATCGGCCCATAATAAGGTGCTAAACGCAATGGCTATTAATATCAAGGTTCCGCCCATTGTCGGGGTGCCTGCTTTTTCATAGTGCGACTGCGGGCCGAGTTCCCGAATACTTTGTCCGATTTTTTTCCGGCTCAACTTTCTGATCATGTAAGGGCCGATTATGAACGAAATGAGCAAAGAGGTCAGCGCCCCTAAAATGGCCCGGAATGTCAGATAATGGAATACCCTGAATCCACCTTCGAAAGTCATCAAATAATCTGCTAGGTAAAGAAGCATGCTTTACATCCTAAAATTGTCTACAAGTGCCGCAACCACATTTTCCATGCGCTGCGACCGCGAGCCTTTTACCAAAATTGTTTCCGAACCAGTCAGCTCCGAATTTAATGTATTGATCAATTCATCCTGACTCTCAAAAAAAACGGCCCCTTTACCAAAAGCCCTTACGGTATTTTTGGCATCGGAGCCTATAGCCAACAGGCGCACAACACCCTTGAAGCTGATTAGTTCACCTATTTCTTCGTGAATCTTTGGACTATTCGGACCCAATTCGCCGAATGCTCCTAAGACAACCCAATGGCTTCCAGGGCAATTCATTAGCACATCGACCCCTGCTTTCAATGAATCGGCATTGGCATTGTAAGTATCGTCGATCACTATATTTCCTAACCGGCCTACCAAGGGTTGCATACGCCCTGTCACCGGTTTCAAACTTTCCAAACCCGCTTTTATTTTTTCCAGTCCTATTCCTAACGCTAGCGCTGCTGCAGCAGCCGCTAACGCATTCTTGACATTGTGTTGCCCCGCCACATTTAGCTTTACTGGTAAATAGGTGTCATCAATGACCAAATTGAACGTTGTCGCAAACCCGCTACCATCGACTTCCATCCGAATATCGTGCGCACTGACATCCGCTGACTCATTAAATCCGAAGGTGATAACCTTACGGTTTCCGGCTATCGATTTCCAATAATCGAAATATTTATCGTCTTTATTAAGGACAGCTGTACCCTCCAGCTTGAGCGCTTCAATAATCTCCCCTTTACCTTTAGCGATACCATCCAAGCTACCGAAACCTTCGATATGCGCCCCACCCGCATTATTGAGTATCACTACATCTGGTTTTGCTATTGCGCCGGTGTACGCTATTTCTCCCAGATGGTTGGCACCCATTTCTATCACGGCATATTTATGTTTTTCATTCAACCGTAATAAAGTTAAAGGAACGCCAATATCGTTATTAAGATTGCCCTTGGTATACAACACTTCATCATCCTGACTCAAAATAGCCGCAGTCATTTCCTTTACTGTTGTTTTACCGTTGCTTCCTGTAACCCCAACAATCTTCGATGGAACCTTATCTCGCCAGGCGCTTGCCAAATTACCCAAAGCTATCCGGGTATCCGTAACAGAAATATGAGGTAAGTTTGTGTTAACCCCAGCATTTACAATTGCTGCGGTTGCACCGGCTTGTTCGGCCTTGTCTACAAAATCGTTACCATCGAACTGATGCCCTTTGATCGCCAAATACAAGTCCCCCGGCTGAAGCGCCCGCGTATCGATACTGACGGAAGCAACCGCAACGTCTTGCCCGTTATGTTTTCCCTTTATTTTTTCGGCAATCTCGCTCAACATCATCTTCATTGCATTCCAAACCTGTTATATAACGCCTCTTCCGCTATTTCCTTGTCGTCGAATGGATATTGGATACCCTTAATTTCTTGATAATTTTCATGCCCTTTTCCGGCAATTATTATGCAATCTTGATCGGCGGCATTTGTAATTGCATGCAGTATTGCTTGTTTCCTGTCTTGAATAAGATCCACTTTATTGCTTCGGCAACCCGCCAAAATTTGCTTAGCGATTTCGCTATTTTCTTCAGACCTTGGATTGTCGTCGGTCACAATAACCCGATCAGCCCATTTTTCAGCGATGGCTCCCATTTCCGGCCGCTTCCCGGCATCGCGGTCACCGCCACATCCGAACACGACCCATAATTTTTTTTCACAATGCTTTCGCAATGTCGCCAAGACCCTATCTAACGCATCCGGTGTATGGGCATAATCGACAAATACGCTCAAGCCATAAGCTTTTGTCGCACATCTTTCCATCCGCCCAGCTACCGGTTTGACAAATTCCAGCTTGGCCGCCGCTTCGCTCAATGTGCCGCCCATCGCCAACATAACGGCTATAACGCATAATACATTTTCTACATTAAAATCGCCGTATAAAGGCACCTTAATGGTTTGCGTTTGCCCGTGCCATTCAACATCAAACTCAATCCCTTCTAGCGTATGTATAATTCTTTGTGCACTAACGCTTTCGCCTGAAAGCAATTGCCCCCCTTTTGCACTGACTCCCCATAGCACTACCGACTCAGGCGCTGCCGCAATAATCCGATGACAACTCTCGTCATCCAAATTCACGACCGCAAACTCAAGCTCTGGAACTTGAAGCAGTTTCAGTTTCGCTGCCAAATAAGCGTCCATCGTGCCGTGGTAATCAAGATGGTCCCGACTGACATTGGTATAGACAGCGCCTGTGAATGCTACTTTATTTACCCTGCCTTGCTCCAAGCCATGTGACGAAACCTCCATGGCAATCGTTTTCTTGTTTTCCTGTACAAACTCAGCCAAAATTCGATGTATACTTAGCACATCGGGCGTTGTATTCATGGTTTTGTTTAACCGCTCCCATTCGCCCCATCCTAAAGTCCCTATAATCCCAGCACTATCAAGCACTTGACCTAAAAACTGACTGCACGATGTCTTGCCATTGGTCCCGGTAATACCGACCACCTTCAATTTTCGTGAAGGGTCGTTATAAAACCTGACGGCTAGCGCCGCCAAAACCGACTCAAGGTGCTCAACCGGAAACATGTCAATTCCCTTTATCTCCTCGGCAAGTTGTACGCCATCCCCGGACGGGTCGTAGAGCACCGCAGATGCGCCCCGGCTTATTGCTTTATCTATAAAAAATAAGCCATGTTGTTTTGCCCCTGCCAATGCAATAAAAACTTCTTTATTTTTAAGAGTCCGGCTGTCCAGCGTCAAACCGCTAATTTCTATTTCGCCAACTCGATGCTGGTCTTTCTTTGTAATTTCGACCAGCCCTTCCAATAAGTCCTTTAGCCTCATCGCAATTGGCGAATCAATTCTTCTTTGCCAATAATATCGGCATCGTATTTTCTTGGTCAGGCGTTACGCCCAGTAACCTTAATGAACCTGCCATCACCTTTGCGAACACAGGTGCGGAAACCAATCCGCCGTAATATTGACCTGCGGAAGGCTCATCGATCATAACCACTATTATCAGACGAGGATCGCTTGCGGGAGCCAATCCCGCGAATAAGGCAAAATAGCTATTCGGTGAATAGCCGTGTGCGCCGGCCTTTTTAGCCGTCCCGGTTTTTCCGGCGACGCGATAACCTTCAACCCTCGCTTCATAAGCCGTCCCTTCTTTGGTAATGACGCTTTCCATCATCGTCCTGACTTTACGCGCTGTTTTGACCGAGAATACCCGTCGGGCATCAACATCTTCATCCCGTTTTAGCAAGCTAACCGAATGAAGTACCCCGTCATCGGCCAATGCCGTGTAGGATCTCGCCAGTTGTATTGCCGACATATTCAAACCATAGCCATACGCCAAGATCGCACGATCAAACTCCCGCATCCTTTTACCGCTGGGCATCCGTCCATCGGACTCGCCAGGGAATCCGGTAGCAGGCGACTCGCCAAACCCTAGATTGCGATAGATCCCGCAAAAATAATCAACCGGCATTTTCAATGCCATTTTGGCAACACCGATATTACTGGATTTCTTGATAACGCCTTCAACATCCAGTGTGCCGTAGTTGTGAGTATCCTTGACCAAGTTAGAACCGATCGCAAAAACACCATCGGTCACAAACATGTCGCCGGGCCGGATATATTTACCATCCAACGCGGCAGCCACAACAAAAGGCTTCACCGTCGAACCCGGCTCGAATACTTCGGTAAAAGCACGGTTTCTATATAAAATTTCTTTTAACTCAGCTTTTGAATTAGGGTTAAATGAAGGCTGGTTGACTGCCGCCAATATTTCCCCGGTTTTAGCCTCCAAAACAACAAGCGCACCGGCTTTTGCTTTGTTTGCAATCACTGCATTCCTTAATTCCCGGTACGCAAGATATTGAATCCGCTGGTCAATGCTCAACTCTAGATTTTTGCCAGGAATTGGCGACGCAATACTCTCAACATCGGCAATAACTTGATGCAATCCGTCCTTTATTACCCTTTTTTTTCCGTCCGTGCCTTTTAAAACAGTTTCGTAACTTTTCTCCAACCCTACTTGACCAACATCTTCCGCATTGGTAAACCCAAGCAAATGTGCCGCGATCTCGCCAGAAGGGTAAAAACGCTTAAACTCCCTAAGGACATCAACCCCTGCAAGCTTTAAGTCTTTTATCTGTTCCGCGAGTCCCGGGCTGATTTTCTTGGCAAGATAGGCAAACCCTTTACCCTTCTTTTCATTAAGCACTTCATTCACTTTGCCTTTTGACAAGCCCAGTATTTTTTCAAGCTGATTTAGTTTTTCTTCTTTTTCTAGCCGATATAATCGTAAAACGTCCTGCTTATCGGTTTCTGAAAGTTTTTCCAAATGCTTATCAGACCGGTATTTTTTTTCCATTTGTGCAAGGACAGTGTCATCATCCTTAGCAATTTCCTTGGGATTAACTACCACCGACGGCGCCGGGGAACTGATCGCCAAGGCTTCACCATTCCTATCTTCGATAATGCCTCGATACGATGAAATTGATACCGTATCCACATAACGACTACGTTCCTGTAAAAAATCTTTTTTAAAAACCTGGAGATGCACTGCGCGGACGACCAGTACAACCATACAACTCATTATAAAGAGCAATAAGAAGCGTCTTCTTCCTGAAAAATCAGCCGCCCGGCCCCCTGATTTGTTTAGATACGGGTTATACATCTAAGGCTTAATGTAAATAATACTTTCTTTCGGCGGCATAATGAGGTTTAGGCGTGTCCTGGCTAATGCCTCGACCCTGTCTGATTCCGCCAGTGTTGTTAACTCTAACTGCATTTGACCCCATTCAACTTCGTATTGATCTGATGCACGTTCATTGCGTTCGATTTCTATAAATATCGAGCGTGAATAATTTTTACAATAAATCACCGCCAATGCAGAAACCATCAAGAGAACCAACAATACAACCGCCACTAACACTTCATTCCGTTTTATTTCAAACGCGTCCACTTAATTTACACCCGCTCTGCAACACGCATAACCGCACTTCTGGCTCTCGGATTATTTTCGATTTCAACACTGTCCGCGGTTATAGGCTTGCCTTTTTTCACCAACAGACCCTTGTTAATGTCGATTTCTTTTACTGGTAATTTACCGGGATCGTACTTGGCACCCGACTCATCCCGGATGAATTGCTTCACAATCCTGTCTTCTAAAGAATGGAACGAGATCACCACCAAGCGCCCACCCTGCTTTAAGACCTTCAATGATTGTTGCAACGCCGTTATCAACTCATCGAGTTCGCTATTAACTGCAATTCGGACAGCCTGAAAACTCCGAGTCGCCGGATGCTTATGCCTGTCCCGGACTGGAATCGCTTCTTCTATTACTTTTACCAATTCGAAAGTCGTCGTTAGCGGCTTTATTTCCCTAGCATGAATAATTGCCTTTGCAATACGCCTGGCGAAACGTTCTTCACCATATTCGAACAATACCCGGACCAGCTCTTTTTCATCCGTTTGCGCCAACCACCTCTCGGCAGTCATTTGCGAAGTGGGATCCATCCTCATATCCAACGGACCATTCTTCATAAAACTGAATCCCCTTACAGGATCGTCCAGTTGCGGAGAAGAAACCCCCAAATCCATCAAAATTCCATCGATTTTCCCTGTTAACCCAACCTCGGCTACAATCGTTTCCAAGGAAGAAAATCCGGAATGCCGCAAGGCAAATCGACTATCTTTCTTTAAATCTTTTGCAACTTCCGAGTCGACAGCGGCACTGTCCCGATCAATGGCAATCAATCTGCCTGACGCACCCAACATCGACAGGATGCCTTGACTATGCCCACCCCGACCAAATGTGCAATCCAGATACGCTCCGTCTTCCTTAACTTCCAGTTGCCGCAACACTTCCGCCAGCATTACAGGTTTATGCTGCACCTTCTATAACCGTTAAAAGGACAAACTGTTAATCTCATCCATATCTTCATCCTCGTCGTCATCTTTGAATTGCTCTTCCCACGCATGTTCATTCCAAAGCTCCAAACGGGTAAGCTGACCCACCAACTCCAGCTTTTTCTCCAGCCCTGCATATTTTCTTAATTTTTCCGGCAGTAAAATTCGGCCTTGTGCATCCATTTCACACTCGAAGGCGCTGCCGATCAAAAACCGTTTCAACTTAACCGCTTTTTTTTTGAATGTCGGAAGTTCCTTTATTTTCTTTTCTACCTCTTCCCATTCGCATAAAGGATAAATCCACAGGCAATCAGGCATACCGACACAACGCTCGTTCAATGCAAGCGTGACGACAACCTTACCTTGACACACATCCTGAACACGGTCGCGAAAACGCGAAGGTATGGCAAAACGGCCTTTTTCGTCGAGATTGACTGTGGCGCTGCCTCGAAACAAGATTCCCCCCGTAAACCCCTACCCAGTCGCCCCATAATCCCCCACAAAGCAACCAAAATTCACCATAATATTCCACTCGAAATAAGAATAGCACAAGCAAGAGGGAAATAAAATAAAAAACAATCTTTTTTGACAACGACTTAGATTAAAATTGGCACAAACTTTGACCTTGAAATTATTAAAATATAAATTACATTTTTATCAATCTATTAAGAAAAAAAATTAACAAATAACATTACATTTAAACCTGTTTCCTCTGGTTGTATTATGATTTTTTGAAATTCGTAAATAACTTCTTAACTATTTTAAGATCGTGCAAATGACATCTAAAAAAGCAACAAGCTATGCTTTACAATAAAACAATGAACATTGCAGAAAATTAGTAAGCAAACCAATATCCCAAGGAAGAACAGTGAAACACAATGTGATTGACGCATTAATCGCGCCTGAAGGTCGACTGGAGGTTTTATCCAAACAAGAAGTCAACAAGCTGCTTGATTCCAGCCAAGGCGGCTTATACCAAACCTTTAGAAATTGCTCGCTCGCGGTATTGAATTGCGGTAGCGCGATGGACGACGGCAAGGAATTATTAGAACGGTATCCAGACTTTTCTATTCGCGTCGTTCAAGAACAACGCGGCATTAAATTAGATTTGAAAAACGCACCGGCCCACGCCTTCGTCGATGGACATATGATTAAAGGCATCAACGAGCACCTGTTTGCTGTTGTCCGGGATATTATTTATGTGAACGACGAAATCAACCTAAACCCGCAGTTTGACCTAAAAACATCTAACGGCATCAGTAATGCTGTATTCCATATACTCCGCAATGCCAATATCTTACGCCCCATGACCAACCCCAAACTGGTCGTTTGCTGGGGCGGGCATTCCATTAGCAGAAACGAATACGACTATACGAAACAGGTCGGACACGAAATGGGATTACGCGGGTTAGATATTTGCACCGGTTGCGGACCCGGTGCAATGAAAGGCCCGATGAAAGGCGCCAATATCGGTCACGCCAAACAGCGCATCAAAAACGGACAATACCTAGGCATTACCGAACCCGGCATTATTGCCGCAGAATCGCCCAACCCAATCGTAAACGATCTGGTCATAATGCCGGACATCGAAAAACGCCTGGAAGCCTTTGTCCGTACCGGACACGGCATTGTGGTATTCCCGGGCGGCGCCGGAACAGCGGAAGAAATCCTTTATATCCTGGGCATCCTGCTGCATCCTGCAAATAAAGACATGCCATTTCCATTAATCTTTACCGGACCTGAAAGCGCCCAAGGTTACTTCGGGCAAATCGACCTCTTTATTGCCAACACCTTGGGAAAGGAAGCCCGACAGCGCTATAAAATCATTATCGATAATCCGGTATTGGTTGCGCGGGAAATGCAGGCGGGAATCGCCCAAGTCCGGGCATTCCGCAAGGAACACGGGGATGCGTATTATTTCAATTGGCTACTGAAGGTCGATCCGGTATTCCAAGAACCTTTTAACCCTACACACGCCAATATGAAAGCGCTAGCCCTGCACAGGGAACAAGACAACCATTTGCTTGCAGCCAACTTACGCCGCGCCTTTTCCGGTATCGTATCGGGCAACGTCAAGGATGCAGGCATACGCGCCATCGAAGAGCACGGGCATTTCGAAATCCACGGCGACACCGATATCATGTCATTGATGGACTCGTTGCTTGCGTCCTTTGTCGCCCAACATCGTATGAAGTTACCCGGCAAAAAATATTCACCTTGTTACCGGATAGTTACCTAATTCCTAATTAACCAGACAAACTTTAGTTATTCGTAAGATTTCAATACATTATGCATTATTGGAAACAAGGCACTTTTTAAAAGTAGCGGAGAAATTTATATCAATTCCTCCGCATATATTTCTTTGTTTACTCAAGATGTATCGCAGTTGAGGCAAATGACGTGGATGACAAACTAGCAGCCGACACGCCCACGAGATTGATCAACGTATCGTTTACCCCAGCATCCTGAAATACCCACACGTCGGCCCCTGCTTGAAACGCAACTGTCGATTGATCGGTAACATTAGCTTTAAGATAATCAATAACCAAGCTTAGATTAGTTGTGTTAATCGCCAAAGCCGTCGTATAGCTGTCTGCATCATCGAATTTAATAATGCCGTTATCAATTTTGTGGCTTTTAATTAAGCCAGCGTCTACACCATTTACTGCAACAGAAGTAGCCGCAACTTTGACAGTCCCGAACAAATCCAACGAGTCGGTAGCAGTAGCAAATTTTATGATTTTATCGGCTTCAGTCGAACTGATGGCCGTACTGTCCTGTGCACTGGCAAAACGGATAATATCTTTACTCGCCGCAGCTTCTGTCAAATCTATAATATCAGCACCTAATCCTCCGATTAGCGTATCGGAGCCGTCTTTTCCAATAAGTGTATCGGCGCCTCCTAATCCTGTCAGCACGTTACCCGCAGAATTACCTGTTAAAACGTTAATGCC
Source organism: Methyloglobulus sp. (assembly GCA_044227425.1). Lineage (GTDB taxonomy): Bacteria > Pseudomonadota > Gammaproteobacteria > Methylococcales > Methylomonadaceae > Methyloglobulus. The sequence continues at coordinate 1,365 of JBGAWU010000042.1, read as the reverse complement.
ATTGGTTCCCGTTCCATCAACTGCGAGCGTTCCGAGCAAAGTGAGGTTTTCTACATTCCCGCCCAAACTTGCGACCTGCAATGAGAATGTCGATTGAATTTCTATGGTATCAATCCCTCCGCCGACTAATTCGTTGATCGTGTCGCCATCCGTTGAAATTCTGTACGTATCATTACCGGCTCCACCAATAAGCGTATCGACACCGCCCGCACCGTCGAGAATATCATTGCCGCCAAGTCCGCTTAAGGTATTGGCGCTATCGTTCCCGCGAATTTCATTATCGTTCGAATTGCCCGTACCGTTAATAAGGCCTGTTCCGGTAAGCGATAGGTTTTCAAAATCTCCAAATGCCGACATGGAGAATGTCACACTACTTTGAATCGTATCAATAAAACCGGCTTTTAATTTTCCAGCAGTATCGAATTGATTCGCCACTTCAATCAAGATGTCAGGCGAATTATCGACAATGTAAGTATCATTCCCCAACCCGCCTTCTAGCGTATCAATACCAACGCCGCCATTTAATACATTATTGCCATCGTTGCCAACCAAATGATTATTTCCACCTTGTCCGGTCAAATTCAAATTTGAAGTGCCGGTAAGCCTTGCATTCTCGATACCAGTCCAATTGGTCTGCGTACCCAGGTCCAAATTTATGCTCGCTGATTGCACCCAATCGCTACCTTGCCCGGCGTTTTCCGTGATTTTTTCTGCCAAATTATCGACTAAGAAAGTATCGTCCCCATAACCCCCTTCAAAAGTATCTATCCCTGAACCGCCATCGAGATAATCGTTGCCATAGCCGCCTTTCAAAATATTAGCGGTACCGTCGCCGATAATACGGTTGTTTAAATTGTTTCCATCCGCTTCGGTTAAATTCCCTAACATTTTCAGATTTTCAACACCAGCAGCCATAGTATAGCTAGCATTAAGTATTGCTCCCTTAAACTCAACCGTATCGACGCCAGCGGCAAAGTTACTCTCAAAAACTTTGTCATCGGCTGAGTCTATACGAAAAAGATCATTACCATTTCCGCCAATCAGCTTATCGGTACCGGTCGTTTTGAGCGTATCGGTAACCGGC
>JBGAWU010000042.1:0-271 GCA_044227425.1 Methyloglobulus sp. | reverse complement strand
AGGCGAATAAAACCAGCCATCGAGTGTGTCGTCTCCATTGCCGCCGTTCAAAATGTTATCGAATTTATTGCCTATCAATAGATTGTTGCCCGCATCGCCTATGGCATTTAATGCACCAGCGATATCAAGCAAATCAATATCTTCAACACTTGTTGCAGTACTAATTGCCGCACCAACTGTATTCAAGTCGAATGAAATACTGGAAACAAGCAGGTCACGTCCAGCCCCGCCATTAATCTTATCTATACCGCTTCCTGTAAAAATGACGTCA
>JBGAWU010000429.1:0-2491 GCA_044227425.1 Methyloglobulus sp. | reverse complement strand
ATGCAGTATCTATGACTTGGTTGAACAACGCCGCGATTATAAACGGACACCTTATAGCAGCGCTATCCAGGAAAATAAACCGATCCTGTTGGATCGCCCGTTTTTAACACCATCCGCCGATAACGACGAACAATATCTGGTACCCCTGCTTTTTGCGGATGATATTTTGGGTTTTTGGGCGTTTTCCGTGAATTCCAACACCATTGAGTCTACCGATAGGTTTTATAGCCTAATCAATGCCTATATGGTGCAGATCAGTGAGTTCTTATATGAGAAAAAAGAATGGGAGATGAAAAAAGCGCTTGAAAATAACAGGTTATTAACCTATTTAAATTTTCAATCGATGCCTAATCCTTACCATACTTTAAGGCATTCTGTCACGTTGCTCGATGGCAGGGTATCGCATTTGCAGCAAGTGTTCAATAACCTGAATACGGGTGGCGTACTGTATGACTTGTTCGGCAAAGTTATTTTGTTAAACAAGCATATGGAAGAAATGGCGCAGTCATTCGATTTGAAGATATACAGCATGACTGCCCTAGATTTTGTGATGGCGGTGACTGGTTTTGACTCCGATGAAGCCCAAAAATTGTTAAGGAAAACGATATTCGATCTCGAAACCGCCGCAATACCCGTTACACGGCTTAATTCGGACAGCGATTACCTTTTTCATATCCAACCGATAAAAATTAAAGGGGACAGTAAAGAAAGCTCGGAAACCGGCGCTGCATTACCTATTTTGGGAGTGCTATGCGAATTGGAAGATGTTACCGACGTCAGGGTTGTTTACCGTATCAAGGAAGATTTATTCGAACGTTTAAATAGGCAGCTGCAGCAGCATTTTAAATATTTACAAACAAATTTGGCGAAAATTACTCCGGATATCCAGCCTGAAACGCTACAGCTCGTGCCTTTTGCGGAAATGCAAAATAATATTGAGGAAAACCATAAGATTTTGGATTCAGTGGCTGAGCAAATGAATAGGCATATCGGTCACTTGGTTTCTACAGTGGGCAGCTATCCTATCGATAGCCAAAAAATTGTCGAAAAAGTTATCGCCTCGTTAGCCAATTATGCTGAAGGCCGGTTTATCGACATACATTTGGAAGCGCCCGACACCGTCGGTTTGGTATTCGCTTCCCCTAAAGAATTTTACCAGTTATTTAACACAGTTCTCTTGGGGATGATAGACGACACACTGGATGGTACGGATGTGTTTATCGTGGTTATTGAAACCAGTGACGATATTCAGTACCACTTCAGTAATCGGGGCATAGGCCTGATCAGCAACCATATCGAGTACCAGGGAAAAGGCAGTTTGTCGGAATTAACCAGTCAAATGCATTTTCGAAAATTTAAAGGTTATGTTGAATATTGGCAAGGCAAACTAGAACTGTCCAGCCAAGTAGGCGAAGGATCCAGTGTTGTTTTGACATTAAAACGGTTTTTCTAATTTTTTCCGGTAGATACAATTTGTTAAATCCTGTTTAACGTGAACTTATTCCCTATCGCCTTGTTTCCTGAAAACAGCTTGGCCAGCTCGGTTATCCCTGCGGTTTGGGTCGGCATGTCGGTGGTTTGCTTTTTTAACCTTCGCTTAGGTTGGGTGCTATCAGGCTTGGTGGTGCCGGGATACTTAGTGCCCTTGTTGTTGATAAAAAAATGGGCCGCCCTTGTGGTGTTAATGGAGGGCGTAGTCACCTATTTCATTGTCTGGTTTCTGTCCGAATTTTTATCCCGATGGGCGCCGTGGTGTAATTTTTTCGGACGCGACCGTTTTTTTGCCATGGTGTTGACCAGCGTCTGGGTGCGTTTGTTTTTCGACGGCTGGATGTTGCCTTATGTCGGCGCTTGGGCTACGGATTATTGGCATATCACCTTTGATTACCGGAATAACCTGCATAGTTTCGGTTTAATTATTGTTTCTCTCGTAGCCAATCAATTCTGGAAGACGGGTTTCCTCCGGGGCCTGATCCCCATGGCCGCTACCTTGGGCCTGACGTTGCTGATCGTGCGTTACGGTTTAATGGAGTTCACCAATTACACGTTGAGCAGCGTCAGCTACTTGTACGAAGATATGGCGTCGTCCATTTTAGCGTCACCTAAAGCCTACATCATTGTTATCACTACGGCATTCATGGCTTCAAGGATGAATTTGCTGTACGGATGGGACTTTAACGGCATATTGATCCCTTCGTTACTGGCTTTACAGTGGTACCAGCCGGTTAAAATCATGGCAACCTTGGTGGAGTCGTGCGTCATTTTGGGGTTGTCGGTCCTGATGCTTAAAACGCCCTTCTTGAGTAAAATGACTATTGAAGGCGCCCGAAAATTGCTGCTGTTTTTTAATGTCAGCTTGGTTTATAAAATTCTTCTGGGTTATGCAATCCTGAATTTTTTTCCCGAGCAAAAAGTGACCGACTTTTACGGTTTCGGTTATCTGTTATCAACGTTGGTGGCAGTAAAAATCCACGATAAGGGCATTTTTTCC
>JBGAWU010000428.1:0-2493 GCA_044227425.1 Methyloglobulus sp. | reverse complement strand
CAACTGCTGCCGGTCCGGGTGTACGGGGAGCGACCCGTGACCATGGGGACACCGCCGGTGGAGCTGCCGGCGCTGCGTATCGTCGACCGTCCCCGCTACCGCTGGCGCGGGTTCATGCGCGACTGCTGCCGCCACTTCTTTCGGGTCGCCGACCCGGCGCGCAGGAATCATTTTCTTTATTTCATCGACCGGCAGGTTTTCAAGCATATCCGTAGCGATCAAACCGGGCGCCACACAATTGACAGTAATATTCCGTTTGGCAAGTTCTAGTGCCAAGGCTTTGGTTGCACCAATGATACCGGCTTTGGCAGCGCTATAATTAACCTGCCCGCGGTTTCCCATGATCCCTGACACGGACGACAGGGTAACGATGCGTCCCGGTTGGCGCCGTTGGACCATCGGCATGATCACGGGTTGCAGAACATTGTAAAAACCGTCGAGATTGGTGCGGATTACAGAATCCCAATCTTCGCCGGTCAGCGCCGGAAAGGCATTGTCGGCCGAAATCCCGGCATTGCAAACTACGCCATAATAGGCACCGTATTGTTCGATATCTTGCCCGATCTGTTCGCTGCATTGCAATCGTTCACCAATATCAAACTGTAGCAGCCTTGCAGTTTTGCCGTATTGGCCCACTTCTTCCGCGACGGTTTCAGCCAGCTTTTTTTGGCTGCGATAATGCAACACCAAACCATAGCCTTGTTTTGCGAGATAAAGCGCGATTGCCTTGCCTATCCCGCGGCTTGCTCCGGTCACTAAAATAGTTTTGTCTATCATTGCGGTATTAAAATCGTATTTAAAGGCGGTTGGTAAACATTCAGGTTAGCTGTAATTTCAATACCATCGCCAACGATAAGGCAATCGAAAACCCCTAATTTTTCGTCCTGGATAATGTTCGTTATCCGCACGGTAAGCGGTGTGCCAACGGCAATAGCGGCAACATTACCTGTATAACGTCGCGTCCCAAGCAAGTAACCTAACTTGATTGGTTCGCCTGCCAGTATCGATCTGATGCCCGCATAAGCACCCACCGCTTGTGCCATATATTCGATACCTGCCCAGGCGGGAATACCGTCTTCGTTGCCCAACAAGCCGTCATTGCGGACAGTCAACTCGGCGGTAAGACTGGTTCCGTCATAACCGGTGACCTTATCCAGCAACACCATAGCACCGCTGTGGGGAATGAGCGCGGCAACGTCGGTAAAATCTATCGAGCTGATTTCTTCGGCTATAGGCATCACTTAAACGATTACTGGTTTCATATAGATTAGGCTGGTCAATATAATCTCATGCTTTTGCGATAACAATAGAAACATTATTGCCCCCAAACGCAAACGAATTGCTTTGGCAAACCCGCAGTTCGCGGTCCAATTGCTCGCCTTGCTTTACCAGATGTAATGCCGCCAAGGTATTGTCCGGTTCATCGCCATTGATGTTGGGGATTAAACCGTTATGCTCATTCGCGGTGAGCATAAGCCAGCAGAAACCCAATTCCAATGCGGCGGCTGCACCCAAGGTATGCCCGGTCATACCTTTACTGGAACTGGCGGCAATTTTACTACCGAATAGTCCGTTAACAGATTTGCTTTCCATCACGTCATTTAAAACGGTCGCAGTACCGTGTAAATTAATGTAATCGACTTCGTCCGGCCGTTTTCCGGCATCTCGCAAAGCGCTTGCCATCGCCTTACCAACCGCCGTCCCTGCAGGATCGGGTGCAGAAAAATGATAAGCGTCGCTACTGGCTCCAATGCCGAGCAATGCTACAGCTCCCGGCTGTTTGCTCAACACAAACAGGCAAGCAGCCTCGCCGATGTTGATCCCGTTCCGGTTGCGCCCAAAGGGTTTGCAGTAGCCGGTACTAAGGGATTCCAGCGCATTAAAGCCGTTCACCGTCAACCGGCATAAACTGTCGGCGCCACCGACAACCACCGCATCGCAAAACCCTAGGGAAATCAAGCGTCGCGCCGAAGCAAAGGCCTTGCCGCTGGCTGAACATGCGGTCGAAATAGTATAAGCAGGTCCCGACAAGCCCAAATAGGAAGCAAGAAAATCCGCCCCTGCCCCCATTTGTTGTTGTTTGTAATGAAAGCCGACGGGCAATACGCCGTTATCCGCTTGATGAGCTAAAGCCAGTTCGGTACTTCTAACACCGGATGTACTTGTTCCTAGTACCACACCGATCCGGTCTTCGCCGAATTTAGCGGCTATGTCATCAACGGTTGTCCTGATCTGGCTTAATGCCGCCAACAACAGCCGGTTATTGCGGCATTGGTAAAAATTGTATTGAGGGTCTATTTCCGGTAATTCTGTATTGCACCGACCGACAATTGCCGGAACCCTGAATTCCTCAGTCATGGTCAAGCCGGAACGGTCACCAGCGAGCAACCGTGCCATAATTTCTGATTTAGAATGTCCGGAGGCGCATAACAGGCCGACATCATTCAGGTACAGTTTCATAACTGATCGTTTTGATGCGCAACTGATAGCGGT
>JBGAWU010000427.1:0-2521 GCA_044227425.1 Methyloglobulus sp. | reverse complement strand
CTTGTTTTTGGCATGACGGCCTTTAGGATTGGACCGGACCCATTCCAGTTCCGCTTTCATGGCTTTCTGGCGGGAAGATTCTTGTTTTTCTTCTTGCAATAAACGGGTGCTCTTTTGGTCTAGCCAGCTCGAATAATTGCCTTCCCAAGGAATACCGGAGCCACGGTCCAATTCCAAAATCCAGCCGGCAACATTATCTAGGAAGTAGCGGTCATGGGTAACGGCAACGACTGTACCGGGATAATCGTGCAGGAAGCGTTCTAGCCAAGCAACAGACTCGGCGTCCAAATGGTTGGTTGGTTCGTCCAGCAGCAGCATATCGGGGTTGGACAATAACAAACGGCACAATGCTACCCGGCGTTTTTCACCTCCGGATAATTTAGTGACGTCAGCATCCCATTCTGGCAAGCGCAAAGCATCGGCGGCAATTTCGAGCTTCCGTTCAAGCTCCCAAGCACCTGCGGCTTCGATTTTTTCCTGTAATTCCGCTTGCTCGGCGATCAGGGCGTCAAAATCGGCATCAGGTTCTGCAAATGCGTTGTTGACCTCATTAAACCGGTCCAATATCGCCTTAATCTCCGCTACCGCTTCTTCTACGTTGCCTTTGACAGTTTTTTCGGGATCTAATTGTGGCTCTTGCGGCAGGTAACCTATGTTTATGCCTTTCAATGGGATGGCTTCGCCTTCAATATCTTTGTCGATACCCGCCATAATCCTTAATAATGTGGATTTTCCCGAGCCGTTCAGCCCTAAAACACCTATTTTTGCGCCGGGAAAAAACGATAAGCTTATGTCTTTAAGGATGTATTTCTTGGGAGGCACTATTTTGCCAACCCGGTTCATTGAAAAGATGTATTGCGCCATGGCTTTTAAAATATTGTTGAATGTGAAGACTAGCTAATAATTCTGAAATCGACTTTAAAAATCGATACTGTATTTTTTACTGATTTACGAATAATTTAAGGCTTATATTCTAACTCAGAATAAAAAGAGATAGGTTAAATAGCATGACACAAAAATTTACTAACAAGTGAAATTGGTGGTTTGTTAATGCTGGATTTGTAACGCAAAATTTACGTTAAAAAATAAATCGGAAAAGGGGCGAGCGCTAAGGGATTATCTGGTTTATGGACTCATGCAGATATAAACCAGATAATTAAAACCCCTATCAAAACCGATAGCTTAGCCAAGATCGCACAAAGAATATGGCTACGACTTCATCAAAGAAACCGTATTTCTTGGGTTTGAAAGATTAGGCTAATACTTTACGCGTGGGTGTCAGCAACTTCGGAGCATTTTAGTAGACTCGAATGGGTTGGCAATCTGCTCTTCTCAAAAACCACGTGGCTTTTGAGGTTCTGACTTGAAAGTTATGCAGGAGTTACATTTTCAGCTTGGGGGCCTTTCTGGCCTTGAGTGACTTCCATCATTACTTTTTGGCCTTCTTTTAATGTTTTGCGACCAGTGCCGTTAATAGCACTATGGTGAACAAAAACATCCTTACCACCTTCTTGGGCGATAAATCCAAAACCTTTTTCATCATTAAACCATTTAACGGTACCTACAACTTGCTCTGCCATAATAAACTCTAAAATAATAACGCCAATCTGAAGTTGGCTTAACACAATCCAGCCCGACTTGGGCTGTCTCAACCTTTACCGCCCGGCAATGGTAGCACTAAAAAGAGGAACAGGGCAAAACATTTTCGGCGGGTTAAATTGCTTTCAAATACCTTGGTGAAGCAAAGGAACGTCGAAATGTTTATTTAAGCGGCAAATAAGCGTAGTGTGTCTGTGCGGTCATTTTGAAAAACCTATAAAATAATGAAATTAAAATAAAACTTGTTACCGCGAGTAACGTTTGTTTTTAGCTTTCTGAAAAGCGAAAGACAGCATAATCCGGTCAAACACTTCATGCATGACCAACGCCGCAAGAATTAACGAAGTTCCGGTCATAATTTGTTTGGTCAATGGCTCATAGTTAACAAGATGGCCTAGCATGAGCGACATAATTGGCGTCATCAGGGAAATTAAAGCCACTTGGACCGGGGATAAATGCGTCAATAAATAATAATAAAGCGAAAAGCCAATGGTTGTGGCGATAGTCCCCAAATAGACGATAGCCGCAATATTGACAGTTGTCAGTTTGGTTGGCCATTGGCCGTCAACCAGCGACCATGTAATTAGATAAGCCGGTAAAGCCAACCCTAAGCCGCCAGCAACCTGAACCATTGCCGGTAATCCGGCTTTTATTTGTTTAATCCAAACCGCCCCGATGCACTGCAAGAAGGTGGCAACCAAGATGCCTACAATGCCCAAGACGGCACTTGCACTCAAATTCAACGCGGAACCGAACATTACATAAATACCGCTAACACCTAAACCATATGCGCAGAATTTACTGAATGATAAATGACGTTCGTTTAATAAAATCATCGCTAACAAAGCGGTCAACAGCGGGGCGAGACCGAAAATAATCGAAATCCAGCCCGAAGGGATGAATTGCGCCGACCAATAAACGG
>JBGAWU010000426.1:0-2524 GCA_044227425.1 Methyloglobulus sp. | reverse complement strand
ACCGGACCATATTGAAGAACAATTGCAGGAAGGCGCCAAAAAAGCACGCGCAATCAGTATTCCCTTTATCCAGGAGCTCAGAACAGCGGTCGGTATTAGCAGGATTAAATCGTGAGCATCTATAGAAAAATAAAATTCAGCGATTGGTTGCGGAAATCGCTGTTATTCATTCGCCATAAACCTTGGGTGTGGGTTGGCTATACGTTATTTGTCGCCGTTGTTTTATGTATAAGCAGGATATCTTACGCGCTTGGCATTTTTGCATCGGTAGCCTCTTTGTTTGTTGGCGTTGGCGTTGCCAAATATATCGACCTTAAGCATTACACGCCTGAGCAATCGGTTGGATTCATCTGGGCGATTAAAAAAAGTTTGCCATTGGCTGTAATTGCCGGATTTGCAGTCGTAATTTGCTGGTTCATTTTTGCGGCACTGGGAAACATACTCAACGGCCAGTGGGAAATGATCAGTTATTTTTTCTTCGATTGGCAATATACCAGCGAGAATATAAGTAAACGCGATACCCGAGAACTGGCGATATGGGTTTTCGGTTATGCCAATATAACCTTGATCTTTACGTTGTTGATGATGGCTTCCTTTGCAAGCTGGTACAGTTATCCCTTGATGCTGTTCAAGGATTATTTGTGGAGCCAGGCGAAAGAAATAGGGCGACAGGAAACGGCAAAGCACCAGGATGCTTATTATAAAACCTTGGCTTTCCTGGTTTTCGAAGCCATATTATGTACAGAGATTACCCCCTTGTTGACGCCTGTGCTGTATATGCTGACTTCAACTTTTATGTTTATTAGTTACAAAAGTTTTTTTGAGCGGACTTAAAGGTATTTGGAGCAGTAAGTTTCTGTCAATTCGGGCAGGTTGTTTTTAGGAAGCCGAACGTTTAATTTGATTTGTCCGCCAAAGTCCTGTTTGGTAATCTGTCCGTCGAGCTTTTTTAAGAAATGTTCGAACGATTGCAGTTCTTTGTAATCAAGAACTAATTGTTCCTCCACCCATTCGATATAAGGTACTAGGTTAGCAGCTTCAATGGCTTTTTTCGCAGTATTTCCGTAAGCCCTGGTAAGCCCTCCCGCGCCCAGTTTTATGCCGCCGAAATAACGGATAACGGCGAGCATGGCATTCATCAAGTCTTTGCCTTCAAGATGTTGAAAGATGGGTTTGCCCGCTGTTCCACTCGGTTCGCCCGCATCGTTGAATCGGCTGATAAAACCGTTAGCGGTCTTGATTCGGTATGCAAAAGCAATGTGGCTGGCCGTTGGGTAAGCCAATTGCAATCGGGTAAGAGTTTTTTGTACTTCAAATTCGTCATCACAGGGTGTAATAACGCCGATAAACTTTGATTTTTTTATCGTGTCTTCGACGGAAAACGCTGATTTGATGCATTGCATAAAAAAGCCTTCGACGCTGCAATAATAAAATCCAATAGTCCTGTTTAAGAAGCCATTAAATAATCTGGGCAAGCGCAAAAGCGCCCCAATAAGTAACTGTAAAATAAAATATGGACAGCACTAAGCTGGCAGGAATATTAATAATGAGTGTGTATTTCACGATATAAGTAACAATGAGGTAATACCAGCCCAGTAAAAAAAATAACGTGTAATAACTGTATAAATCTTCTGAAATAGTTAGCCACACCATGACGGGAATGACAAACAGCGAAACGATATTTGCGCAAAAGATGAAAGCGGTGGTTACTTGCAGATAGACATAGAGTGTTTTGTTGAGCAATAGCAAGATGCCGATAAACAGCAGCATAAAGACGATTTGAAAGCTAATTTCGTAAAATGCCTCAAAGGGGTCGTCGATCATATTGGCTTGCAATAAATAACCGACAATAAAATAAATCAGCAAGCTATTTTTAAATAAGCTTAGCGATCTCGGCAATTCCAAGGGATCATTTTGAAACCAGCATAACGCCAAATATTCTCTTATGGTTTCCATGGCTGCTTAGACCTGGCAGAACGTCCGGAACGGGAATTAGTCGGGTTCATGAGGCTTGTTGTCGTTATACGTGCTGAAACTGTCATTCAAAGCCTGGACCAAATCTTTGGCATGATCGGAAAGGTGCGTTAGCCTTGACCGCATTTTTTTTGTCCAGCCCGCAGGCTCTGAAAAATTCAACAACATCCTGCTAAAGGTCAAGTTCGATTCAAAAAGCTCGCCGAGGTTTTCAATCAAATTCAGTTCCTTTTGGCGGGTATTTAAGCGGTTAACGATATATTTCGCTTGTAGCTTGCCCATTATCATGTGCAATGGCAGCAAAACGGCAATGATTCCAAGAAGGATCGCCGGACCAACGATCGGGTCGAACAACAAATCGATGATCCCGAATTGAAGCTCTGCAAACACGAGTAAGGCGGCAATGGAACCCAAGACAACAAGGGTGGAAAGGTTGACACGTTCCTTCCACAAATCAATGCCGTCCTTTACTTCGGGGATAATTACATTTTCGACGTCGTGGATGCTTTTTTCCAAAGCATTAAGGATACGGTATGACCGGTCATGCTCA
>JBGAWU010000425.1:0-2531 GCA_044227425.1 Methyloglobulus sp. | reverse complement strand
GTTGATTGCCCTCAGGAATTGGGCGCAACCTTCCGCCACTGGCCTGGGTACGCCAGACAGCGTTAAAACCATCAACAAAGGCACGGCGTGCTGCCATTGCTGACCGAAGATCAATGGCACATACCAAGGCGCGAGTAGTGCCTGTGAACCGAAGACCACAATCGATAGGCCTACGATCACTTTAATGCCTTTATTGAATTCTCGCTTTAAGGCGACCAAATTATCCCGCTGCGCGCATAAATGGGGATAGAACGCCGTATTGAATGCGCTGGCCAACGATAACGTTAAACCGAGGCCGGAATTCACCGCGAAATAATAGATTCCCAAGGTATCCAGACCCATGAAGAAACCGATAAGCAAACGGTCGATATGCCGCCTAGCCGTGGCGCATATTTCCGCGCCTAAAACATGGAGCGAGAAGGCCAGAATATCGTTTCCGGAATAATCCGAAACGTCCTTGTTGGGCCGCCAACTTTCCTGTCTTCGATAAAACAACACCCACAACGGCGCGACGACCAATTTAGGAATGATCACTGACCATATCCCAAACCCGCACAACGCCAGTACTGCACTACAAATATTGTCGATTGAGACTTGCACTCCATTGGCAAGGGCGGTCAAGCCGAGACGGTTTTGCCGTTGGATCCGATAAACTTGCACCATCGAAAACGGATAAATCAGGTAAGGGACCGCCAGGGCAATCACCAATGGATACAAAGACTCGTCCCGATAGAACAGTTTTATTGGATGGGCAACCGCACACTGAATAAAGAACAGTGCGATGCAAATACGCCAATTGAACCGATAAACAATATTACAAACGGCATTCAGGCGCGCGGAATCGGTTTGGACGATTTTTGCGCCGATCCCGTTCCGGGTTAGGGTCTGCACGACTTCCTGCACCGTCATGGCAATCGCGATGACGCCAAACTCATGGGCGTTCAGCATCCGCGCCAATATCACCGCAGTCGCCAGGCGGGACACCCGGATCATTAGCTCCGATAACGCCAGCCAGCTCATATTGCGGACCAGCGATGGCTTTCCGGCTTGCCGGTTTCGGCTATGCAAATTCATAGGGGCGGCCGGCCAATTGATGTTGGGCGCTGACTTTATCCAAGGCCCACATGAAATCGCCTTGAACGCGGTTTCGGATTAAGTTTGCATCAAACGGCAATAAACCTGATTTAACAATAAGATCTATTTCGCCCGTAGGGTTAAAGTATTTGATATCCCCGCCCTGAATACCCAGACGATGGGACAAATCCGCACCCTTATTGGAATAGTAAAGATTGTAGGGTGTCCGTCCGGCCGCCAAGGCAAGCACCGCCGTATGGTAACGGACAGCGACAATAACGCGCGCCACCTGCAAGACTGCTTGTAACAACTCCCAGCTTGGAAGTTTGCTGGAATAATTGACCAAATCCAGTATCTTGATGTCCGGGCAACGCTCGCGGATAGCCTTAGCAATCACCCAATCGCTATCCATTTCCGAAACCGAAGATTGGATCAGCAGTACTGGTTGATATTTTTTCTTCAATAATTGCTGGCTAAGTACTGCAATGTCTTCGACAAACTGCTGATTATCGACAGGATATAGCGAGTTGAACTCACGGAGGGAAATCACCGCACTATAAGGCGCATCAATCGATTCCAGGATTTCATGGGCAAATTTAACGGCTTCTTCCGAACATTTCAGGACAAAGGCCGAATCGAAGGACAGCCGACAATGGACCCCCAGATCCTTCAATAACTCATACGACTCTTGATCCCGTACTGTGACCGAATTAATCTTTTTTAGCCCTTCAGCCAATAACTTTAAGCTAAGCCCCCGGCATGAAGCCGGTATCGATTGCCCAAACAACAGGGTCGTGTCCGGTGCCTTCTTCAGTTGGCCGAGATTTTTTAAAAAGTTACGGGTAATTGACCAAGGCCTTGCATTATTGAAAATATCCCCGCCCACGCTGACGAAGCCATCGCAGCCAGATAAGTCCTCTTGGTGCCGCATACCGTCGGGTAACGATCCATCCGGACCGACCAGCGTTGTATACACTTCGTGATGGGAAAGCATTTTTGTCAAAGCCGCATAAATCGCCGCATCGCCGACATTATTGTAAGAATAAGTATTGATTAAGCCGAACTTCACTGTAATCTCCAGGTTATTGAAATTTCAAAAATAAAAGCAACAAACATGCCATTATTCTATAAATAACAATATATATTTGATATTTAAAATATTTTTTTATTATATCAGGCTTATGACTGCCCCTTTTGCAGCAGATACCCTTTGCACTTAGCAATCTGCAAACATCGGATTTGCATTTTGCAAAAATGCAGACTGGAAAAAAGCCAAAATCTCAACCCGCGACGCTATAAAATCATAACCAACTGATAATACTTATATTTATTTGAATTAAAGTAATGGCATTATTTTTGCTTTAACAAATTTATCGAAATTAGTAAGAATGGAATTTATAGGAGTCGTTATGAAATACTTATCAGACACGCTTTTTCTTGAGGATTTTTATTATCCA
>JBGAWU010000424.1:0-2536 GCA_044227425.1 Methyloglobulus sp. | reverse complement strand
AGTTGGTAATCTTGGCTGTATCAATTGCCGAAGTTATACGATAACCCTCAATTCCTAGCGCTACCCAAATGCCGGCGAGCATAAAACTGACCGAAAAAACCACGCTACTCCAAAAAATTACACGCCGGGCTCGTTCTGCCAGTTCGTCTTCGGTACGCCAATGTAAGAACACAGCGCCGTGCAGACAGAGCAGTGCGCCACCGATGATTACGCAAAATAATGCAAAAGGGTTGAACAAATCCCAGAAACTACCGGAATAAACCGACCTTAACTCACTGTCTATTTGAAATGGTAAACCCTGGATAATGTTTCCAGCCGCTAAGCTTAATACGACCGAGGGTACTGCGGCGCCGATAAATAAAGCCCAATCCCAGGACGAACGCCAGCGGGGATTAGGCAGTTTGCTGCGGAAATCGAATCCTACCGGGCGCAAGAACAGGCCAAACAAAAGGACCAGCATTCCTGTATATAAACCCGAAAATAGGGTGGCATAAACTAAGGACCAAGCACCAAACGAAATACCGCCTAACGTCACCAGCCACGTCTGGTTGCCTTCCCAGGTCGGCCCGATGGTATTCAACATTACTCGTCGTTCATCGTCGGTTTTACCCAGGAAAGGCAGTAACATGCCGATGCCAAAGTCAAAGCCGTCCATGACGGCAAAGCCGCAAATCAGGAATACCAATATAGCCCACCAAATAATGCGTAACGTTTCGAAATCAAACATGGCTTAACCCTTCTTTTTCAAAATGATAACGACCAGTATGTAAACTGCTTGGCCCAAGGCGCACATACTTGGTCATTAAAAATAACTCGATAACGAGTAATACGGTATAGAACACAAAAAAACCGGCCAGGCTTAAATACAATTGGCTTGCATCAAGGCTGGAAGTGCTTAAATGGGTTGGCAGGATATTAGCAATCGTCCAAGGTTGGCGGCCGTACTCGGCCACCACCCAACCGAGTTCGCTAGCGATCCAAGGTAATGGGATGCCGTAGAACGCTAAGCGCAACAGCCAGCGTTGTTTATAGGCGGTGCGTTTGGCGTTGAAGTAGAACGACGCGGCAAAAATGAAAAGCATTATAAAACCGCAAAAAACCATACCACGGAATGTCCAAAACATAGGGGTTACCCTAGGTATTGAGTCGCGGGCAGCGGCTTCGATTTGAGATGGTGCGGCATCGGTAACCTTTTCCGTATAACGTTTCAGCAGTAAGCCGTATCCGAGATCGTCTTTGTGTGTTTCAAATGCCGACTTAACTATCGGATTATTACTACCCTGACGTAGTAGTTGCAGGTTTTCGTAAGCAATCATGCCGCTTTTTATTCGCTGTAGATTGTGTTCACGCATTTCCTTGATGCCGTCCACCTTTTGATTGATGGAACGGGTGGCTATCAAACCCATGACCCAGGGGATTTTTATGGCGTATTCGGTCGTCATGGAGTCTTCATCGGGAAGCCCGAACAAAGTGAAAGAAGCGGGGGGCTTTTCGGTTTCCCATTCGGCTTCGATAGTTGCCAGCTTAGCCTGTTGTACTTCGCCAACGGTATAGCCGCTTTCATCGCCCAGGACAATCACTGATAACACGGCCGCCAAACCGAATCCGGAAGCAACCCTGAATGAGCGCCTGGCAAAAGGCACATCCCGCTTTTTTAGTAGATAGTAAGCGCTGATGCCGAGCACGAACATTGACCCCGTTACATAACCGGCTGCTACCGTATGGACAAACTTGACCTGTGCCACGGGGTTAAAAAACAAATCCGCGAAACTGGTCAATTCCATACGCATGGTTTCGTAATTGAATTCGGCGCCGACCGGATGTTGCATCCAGGCGTTGGCAATCAATATCCAAAGCGCCGATAGGCTGGTTCCCAACGCTAATAACCAGGTTACCATCACATGTTGAAGTTTGCTTAAGCGTTCCCAACCGAAGAAAAATAAACCTACAAAAGTCGATTCCAGAAAAAACGCCATCATGCCTTCAATGGCCAGCGGCAGGCCAAAAATATCGCCGACATAGTGCGAGTAATAAGCCCAATTGGTACCGAACTGGAATTCCAGGGTGATTCCGGTAGTGACTCCCATGGCAAAATTGATCCCAAACAATTTACCCCAGAACTTGGTCATGTCTTGGTAGATTATCTTGCCGGACATGATGTAAACAGACTCCATAATGGCAAGCAAAAATGACAACCCCAAAGTGAGAGGCACAAACAAAAAGTGATACAGCGCCGTCAGCGCAAACTGGAGCCTTGAAAGTTCCACGACTTCATTCGTTATCATTTAAATGCTCCCGAGTATTACGATATTGGGTTAAAGGATAGGATTCTCCCAAAATTTTGCCAGCCATGATTGATTCATTGACCTGCTGTTTGTTGCCGTCGAAAAAAAACCACCATAAGCCTGCTAATAATAAGAATTTCAATAGGACGGCGGCAGTAATTTCCCATTTGAATGACGATTCGTTTTTATCCGTTTTTTTTATAGATAGAGGAAAAAGACGATCTGTTCGAAACATTGGTTTTTACCTTTTA
>JBGAWU010000423.1:0-2544 GCA_044227425.1 Methyloglobulus sp. | reverse complement strand
AATACTAGGGTCGCCTGAAAACGGAAGGTTTAAAGAAGCCGACCCGCTTAGATGATAAGGCTTTAAAAAATCGGCAACGAATTTATAGCCAAGATTGGCGACGGTACCGTCAAATAATGATTTTTTCCCGGGCTCAATGGGGCCCCAATTGTTGATTTGAGCTGAAAAAGTACCTTGATGCCAGTCGTCGTATCCCAACCCCCAGGAATAACTGAATGACCCGGAGCCAGGTAAATAGTTGTAATTTACGCCGCCACGGACGAAGAAATAGGAATACGGTTTCCAGCTCCCATTGGCGCCAAATGACATTTGCCCCGTCAATTTTGCCCGATGGTAAAAATTCCCGGCTATGCCCAAGCCATTGGCTGGAGGCAACGGCAGTGCAGCGCCGATGTTTGAATTACCGGAAGGTATTGCTGGCGATATAATAGGCGTTTCATCATTAACGGGTACCGTATATTCCTTGGTTATGATCTCCATAATAATGGATTTCTTTTTTTTGGGCCGTTTAGTTTTTTGTACGGTTTTTTCCGGCTTTTGTTTTGGTTTTTTAGGTAGTTCAACAGGGATTTCGACTATTACCGGAGCGGCCTCAGTAATAGCTTGTGGGACTTCAATGACGGGTTTTTCCTGCTTTTCAGGAGCCAATTTTATTGGCGCTGGTTTAACCGGTTTTTGATTAACTTTGTTTGTAGGTACCGGCAGGCAGGGCTGTCCTCCCCATGTATACGGGTATTTTTTCCCCGGCTTTAGCACTTCCGCTAAGTGCAAAGCACCGTAGTAAGGTCGGTTATCTGTAGTCTTATTGAAGTCTTCAGGATCGGGAAAGCAGAGTTCTTGCGTCAGCCGATGAAAAAGGTCCTGAAAAGCATTTGGGTACAGCGGAGTTGAAGTTAAAATCTTGGGTGTGTAGCGGTTTCCAGCCTTTTTTTTAATCAAGCCCCAGACACTGAAACCCTGTTTATTAGCTGGAAACGGACCGATAGCTTCGCTTTTTTCAATATCCCCTTTTTGTAAGGCGACAAGATCCGCGAGGTCGCCATCGTTTACGATGTCGCAATAATTCCACAGCAATGCAATCCGTTCGGCCTGGTCTTGTAAAGACGGAAAGCGTTGGATGACGTCATAAAGCATCTGCAATAGAACATCCACCGTAGCCGCATAAAGCTCTGCATTGCGTCCATCGTAGGGATTTTCGCTTGGGATACCGAAGGGTTTGAGCGATAGAGCGGAAAGCTTTTTTAATACCTCCGCCGCCTGTCGCTCGGAAGTAGCGCAATGAAGTTCTTGGGCTAGCCCTAACAATACCGATTGACCTGCATTAACCTTGAAAGAAGTTGCCAAACTGAACAAAAGCGCAAGGACACAGATCAAGCATCCATGCGTTAGACGATTCATTCTTTCCAGTTTGATTGTTGCCCAACGAATCCTCAAGTTATCCGCCTAATCCGCTAGGCTTTTGTACTGAAAAGCCGGTCAGTTATTGCTTAACGTCTTTTTTCAACTTAATGGTTTTGCCCGCTTTGGCGAGTACCCGGTTCAGCGGTCCGTATTTTTTATACAACATGCCTGTTAATATTACGCCGTTGGTATTGCTGGTAATAATGTCGTTATAACCCAAACCTTTCTCATAAATCCCCGAATACCAGCCCCGTTCGGGATCGTAGGCGCTACTGACCGTACTGAGTAATTCCTCACTATATTCATCGTCAGGAAACAGGTAAGCAAGCGATATGGCCGCTTTGGTGGAAATACTTTTTAATTCCTCCATGTCTTTGCCGGTATCGGTAATGGCGTTCCAGGGCAATCCCGCCACAAAGATGGTGTTGTAAACGAACCTCGGTTTGCGGTCGATATTGTCTTCCGAAACGGCAGTCACTTGTTCCGTACGAAGCCAGCGCTGCTTTTGGACTTCATATATATTTTGCATTAATGGCTTATTTTCATCGTCGTAGCCGTGTTCGAACACGTCCATGACATAAGACTCTGTGACAACGTAGTTATAAGCGCCATATTTACGCGGGTCACGGTTATCGTAAGCGATCGGCACATCATAAATATCGATAGACGCCTTGTACTCATTATTATAAGTCGATGATATTTTTTGGTCGAACCCAATCATTTTAAAGACTTTACCGGCATATTGCTCATAACCTAAACGACCTTCCTGCAAAAAACGGATTTCCTGGGTCACTTGATCTGCCGCCATGCCGTACATTTGGCCATCCTTGATCAATTGATTCAAATCCCATCGGAGGATAATATTCCGGGCTGAAATGGCGTGTTTAGGATGCAACCCAGACAAAATATTTAGCCAGGAAATCATCCGGGCAAGGTCTAAAGCGGATACCCCAATACCTGTTTCGGAAGGGCGGTTTTTGTAATCCACCATTTGCGCATTCACGGTTTCATACACCTTATTGGGTGCAATATTGTTGAACAGTTTAAGCTCATACAACGTAGCCATCATTAACACGACGCGGTCATCGAATTCTTTTTCGGTAAGAAATCCCAGATCGTAAGCGGCGATTGTCGCGCCTAAAC
>JBGAWU010000422.1:0-2551 GCA_044227425.1 Methyloglobulus sp. | reverse complement strand
TCGCGAAAACCTGGGTCGATAGCCGGTTCACCTTCGAACACATCCAGGCCTGCGCCGGCAATCCGGTTTTCTTTCAATGCCTTGATTAAGGCTTTGCTATCGACTACATCGCCTCTCGCCGTATTGATCAGGTGCGCAGTGGGTCGCATCAGCTTTAATCGGTCTTCATTGATTAAATGCTTGGTTGCGGCACCGCCGGGACAATGCAACGAAATAAAATCGGCCTGTTTAAGCACGTCTTCAATGTCCGAGTAATAAATAGCGCCGTATTCGTTTAGCGTTTCAGGGGACGGGGTATGCGGGGCATAGCAGATGATTTTCATATCGAAGCCGAAATGTGCCTTACGCGCCATCGCTTGGGCGATACGGCCAAAACCGATTAAACCTAAGGTTTTACCCGTCACTTTCTGGCCTAACAAATGCGTCGGCCCCCAACCCGTCCATTGGTTATTACGGACAAGACGGTCTCCTTCGGAGCCGCGCCGTGCGGTCATCAATAACAATAGCATCGCAATATCCGCCGTGCAATCAGTCAGCACGTGGGGCGTATTGGTCACAACGATGCCTTCCTGTTTAGCCGTTTCAATATCGATGTTGTTATAACCGACACCGAAATTGCCGATGACTTTTACCCGCCTATCCGGCACACACAGCACATCGGCGGTTATCTGGTCGGTGACTGTCGTCAGCAGCGCATCGGCGGTTTGCATCGCTGTTTTAAGGGCATCCGACGACATCGGCAGATCGGTTTCATTCAACCGGACATCGTAATGCGCTTTAAGTTGCTCTTCAACCGGCTCGGGCCATTTTCGGGTGACGATAATTTTTGGTTTGTTCATAGTCATGCACTTTAGATTTAACGTTAATTAATGTTAAACGTTTTAGGCTGAGGAGGGGTAATTTATGTTTTACCTTGGCTATGGTAAATATCTAGCGCTTTTCCGGATACAAACACCCGATAAAACTTGTCGCCCCATCCTAACCGCCAATCTTTACACTTGTCTAACAGGCTTTAACTTAGTATCTTGACCGTTTATATCAGCAACAAACCGTCATAAATGTTCACTATCAACGACATAGAAAAAGAAATTAACGGCTTGCCATCGGAACTACAAGCGCCTGTCAAAGCCAGTTTGGAGCAGTGGCTCTTTCAACTCAATGATCGTAACCTTACATTCAACCAAACCAGTCATTGGCCCCCATCGATGCCAAAAGTCTGGTGCTGTAGTGAGTTCGTCGCCGAAAGCTGTTCGCGCAAACCTGAACTATTCGTCGATTTAGTTAATTCCGGCGATTTGGAAACCCAATATACGGAACCAACCTATCGAAATAAACTGGCAACGCTGGTAATAGTCGATGAAGGCACGTTAATGTCCCAATTGCGCCATTTTCGCCGTCGGGAAATGGTCAGGATTGCGTGGCGCGACCTTGCAGGCTGGGCTGATTTGGACGAAACGTTGATGGATTTATCGCTGCTTGCCGATGCCTGCATTCAATACGCACTGGCTTTTCTTTACAATCAAGCCTGCGAACTTCGCGGTACGCCGCTACTTTCAGATGGCAGCCCCCAGCAAATCGTGGTGTTAGGTATGGGAAAACTGGGCGCCTACGAGTTGAATTACTCATCGGACATCGACCTGATCTTTGCTTACCCCGAAGAAGGTGAATTACCTGACCGAAAACAGACCAGTTACAGCGAGTTTTTTACCCGCTTGTGCCAAAAGCTGGTACGGGTTTTGGACGACATCACCGTAGACGGTTTTGTCTTCCGCACCGACATCCGGCTGCGGCCTTTCGGCGACAGCGGCGCAGTCATCATGTCATTTGACGGCATGGAAAACTATTACCTGACCCAAGCCAGGGAATGGGAACGTTATGCCATGATCAAAGCGCGTCAGGTTGCCGGCGATTTCAAATCCGGCGCACAACTGATGGCGATGTTGAAGCCGTTTGTATACCGTCGTTACCTCGATTACGGTGCATTCGAGGAATTGCGTTCGCTGAAATTGCAGATCACCCAGGAACTCAAACGTAAAGACCGCATGGAAAACGTTAAACTGGGACCCGGCGGCATCCGCGAAATCGAATTTATCGGTCAGGCGTTCCAGCTTATTCGTGGCGGTAACGAAAAAACCTTGCAAACACGCGGCATCCTTGACGTTCTCGGGATCCTGAAAACATTAAATTTATTACCCGCCGCGGATGCAGACCTGCTGATTGAGTCGTACCGATTTTTACGCCGGGTGGAAAACCATATCCAGCAATACCAGGATAGACAAACCCATGACTTGCCGACGTCCGATAAGGCTAAATTGGCCCTTGCTTATTCGATGGCTTATGCCGGTTGGGATGATTTCAAAACCGGACTCGATACGGTAAGGAAATCCGTACATGCCGCGTTCGACCTGTTTTTTGCCTTCTCTAAACAAAATACCCACGACTCGCTAAGCCAAAAAATTTGGGCCTGCGCCGGCGATGAAGAAGAACTAAAAACTAATTTGGCGAGCTACGGTTTTCAAACCCCTGATATAACCTTAAAGGCGATCAAAAA
>JBGAWU010000421.1:0-2560 GCA_044227425.1 Methyloglobulus sp. | reverse complement strand
GATGGCAGGAATGGTGAAACTGCTGCCGTCAATCGGCACCGGATGATGGTTAACCGTGCAGTAATGCGACAACATGGTGAAAATAGGGAAGCCGGTGGTCAAATCCTGCCTGACCATCTCGGTGCAGTAAATGTCCAAAGGCTTACCTTCCCGCAACATGAGCAAGCCGGTGGTGTGGTCGATTTGGCTGTCGATGAGTAATACGGCTTTGATGCCGGTATCGCGCAGGCCGTGTTTGGGTTGGATGGCAGGAAAAGCTTCCAGTTGGGCGCGAATATCGGGAGAGACGTTGATTAACAGCCAATTTTCGTTGTCGCTGCTGACCGCAATCGATGATTGGGTACGGGTTTTACCGTTTATACTGCCGGAACGGATCCGGTTGCAATTGTGGCAGTTGCAATTCCATTGCGGGAAGCCGCCGCCCGCGCCGGAGCCGAGTACTCTAATTTTCATATGTTTTACGATTATCTTAAAAGTCGTCGAATGATAGTGGTTTGGCAGTTTTTCGGCAAAAAAAAGGGGCTGCTTAGCCCCTTTTTTGTTTACAAACCGATAAACGCTTAACGGTTGTAGATATACATGGTTACTTCAAAACCAAAACGCAGGTCAGTGTAACTTGGTGTTTCCCATTTCATTGTTAACCTCCAGAAGTTTTAATTTGTTATACGCTAGCTTGATCAAGAAAGCTGTTAGCAGTATACGATGATCTTTTTAATTTCGCAACACTTCAAAATAGCGGTGATTCAGGTATTTCCCGAGTATTTTGGGCGGATTTAAGGTCTCTTTATTTTTTATTAGAAAAGTGTATTATCAAGTCTCGTCTGGTCTAACATCTATATATAACAATTCAATCAATCAGGCGTTGAGGAGGTAACATGGGTACAGTTGTAGAAATTTTTATTGCAATGATTGTTATTGGCGGCGCAGCTTTTGCCCCGCTGGGCTATTTTATTTATAAATTCGGCCAAAAAAACGCAAAGCCCTTTGGCGATACCGAACCGCATGGAGATAGTCCATCCATGATCAACGATTTGGCTGAAAAGGCGATTGCGCTATTTAAAAGCAAAACAAGCGGCAATAAATCGGCATCTTAATTTGCGCCGATCAAGCTACAGGTTGCCGCAGGTTGGGCAACCTGTATTTTTTTTGAAACGTATTGTCCTGATGTTCATTGTTAATCCGTCAATCAACAGCAGCCTGCCGGTTAGCAGTTCACCCGCATTTATAATCAATTTCATGGCTTCCAAAGCCTGGATGCTCCCGACAATACCCGTAATGGGGGCAATTACCCCATTGGTTGCGCAATTAAAGTTTTCATCCCCTTCATTGTTATACAGGCAGTTGTAGCAAGGGCTGTTGTTAATGCCGGGCGTAAATACCGTGACCTGGCCTTCAAACCGGATAGCCGCCCCTGATACCAGGGGTTTCTGAAATGCCACACACGCTTTGTTGATGGCGAAGCGGGTCGTAAAATTATCACTGCAATCCAATACGACATCCGCTCGGTTGACTTCTTCATCTAGCAGCTTACCTAATAAACGCCCTTTTACGGCATTTATTTCTATGTCCGGATTTAAACGATGCAACGTGTTCCGGGTTGAAATCACTTTATCTGTCCCCACATCTGCGGTGTGATGGGAAATCTGTCTTTGTAGATTGGATAAATCAACCGTGTCGTTATCGTAAACCGTAATATGGCCGACGCCACCGGCGGCGAGATACATTGCCGCCGGGGAACCCAAACCGCCTGCGCCGACAATTAGGACATGCGCTAAAAGCAGCTTGTTTTGCCCGGTGATATCGCAGGCAGGCAACATGATCTGGCGGCTGTAACGGAGGAGTTGGTTGTCGTTCATTAGTGCTGTAGTTGATGAAGTTGGACCCGTTGATGATGCCAAATAACTTGACAGACTGCAAAAGCTCATTATTATTAGCACTCATTAATAGAGAGTGCTAATAACAATTTTACTATTATTTTTTTAACCAAAGGAGACATTAATGAACATACGTCCGTTACACGATAGAGTGATTGTCAAACGCGTTGATGAAGAAACCACGACGGCTGGCGGCATCGTGTTGCCCGGATCGGCTGCGGAAAAACCAAGCCAAGGCAAAGTATTGGCGGTAGGCAGCGGCAAACCTTTAGATAACGGCCAAGTGCGTCCGTTAGAAGTTAAAGTCGGCGATAAAGTGTTGTTCGGCAAATATGCCGGTAATGAAGTCAAAGTTGACGGCGAAGAAGTCATCGTGATGCGCGAAGAAGACATCATGGGTATCTTGGGCTAATTGACGACCCCATTCTTTACACGTATTAACTAATTCACAAAGGAAATAAAAAAATGGCAGCTAAAGACGTATTTTTTGGTGACGACGCACGTAGCCGTATGGCCCGTGGCGTTAACATTTTGGCAAATGCAGTAAAAGTAACCTTGGGTCCCAAAGGCCGCAATGCGATCTTGGACAAAAGCTTCGGCGCCCCAACCATTACTAAAGACGGTGTGTCTGTCGCGAAAGAAATCGAATTGAAAGATAAATTCGAAAATATGGGCGCGCAAATGGT
>JBGAWU010000420.1:0-2579 GCA_044227425.1 Methyloglobulus sp. | reverse complement strand
TAGAAGGCATTGACGAACTGGCGCGACGGGCAGGTGTGGGCGAGGCAATGGCCAAGTTGACCGACTTGGCCATGAACGGCGAATTGCCGCTGGAAGCGGTTTACGGCAAACGTCTGGAAACTATCCGGCCCGATAAAGCCAGCATCGATTGGGTCGCTGACTTGTACATCCGGGAAATCGTCGATGGTGCAAAGGACGTATTCGATACCTTGTTAGTGCAAGGGAAGGAAGTCCATATCATCAGCGGCGGCCTGCGGCAGGCGATCCTGCCGTTGGCAGCCTATCTTGGCTTGCCCTCTAGCCACGTCCATGCGGTTGACATCCATTTCAATAGTGACGATTCTTATGCCGGATACGACACCGCCGCACCATTGGCAAGATCAGGTGGGAAGCATGAGATCTGTAAGCAACTGCTCAACGACAAAAACAGTTTAGTGCTAATCGGCGACGGCAAAACCGACATGGAAGCCAAACAACCCGGCGTTACCGTTATCGGCTTTGGCGGGGTTTGTGATCGGGCGGTGGTGAGGGAAATGGCGGATGAGTTTGTTGATGATGCTGATTTAATGGGCATCATGTCTTTAGTTGTTAGTCTATGATCATTTTGTGCTTGATTTGGAGAGATGGTATCTATTTCGGATAAAAGCTCATCGAGACGACTTTAGCCATCATGAAAGCACCCTCAAAACCGTCCGGCCTAGATAACTTAAGGTTTGATAACCGATCCCTTAACGAGTTGCCCGCCGACCCTGAAACCCGTGTTCTTCCCCGTCAAGTCCAAGGCGCTTATTGTTCCTATGTCGTACCGACCAAAGTTAAGAATCCTCAACTTGTAGCGTATTCCAAAGAAGTCGCGGCGTTTTTGGGGTTATCGGAGCAAGATTGCGGATCCGACGATTTTGTCCAAGTCTTTGCCGGCAATAGACTGGTTTCAGGAATGCAACCTCATGCTACATGCTATGGCGGCCATCAATTTGGGGTTTGGGCAGGACAATTGGGAGACGGTCGGGCGATTAATCTGGGCGATGTTATTAACCCACAAGGCGAGCGCTGGGCTTTGCAGCTAAAAGGCGCAGGTTTGACTCCTTACTCTAGAATGGCGGATGGTTTGGCGGTATTGCGGTCATCGGTACGGGAATTTTTGTGCAGTGAAGCCATGTACCATTTGGGCGTACCGACGACGCGGGCATTAAGTCTGGTGTTAACTGGCGAAGAAGTCATCCGCGACATGTTCTACAACGGCAACCCAAAAGCCGAACCAGGGGCGATTGTGTGCCGGGTTGCGCCTTCGTTTCTTCGCTTTGGGCATTTTCAAATTTTTGCCGCCCGCGGCGAATTAGACATTTTGAAAAAATTGGCGGATTACACGATTACTACCCACTTTCCGTATTTAGGCAAACCGTCACCCAAGACTTATCTAGCCTGGTTTGAAGAGGTCTGCCGGACGACTGCTGAAATGATCGTGCATTGGCAGCGGGTCGGTTTTGTGCATGGGGTGATGAATACCGATAACATGTCGATTCTTGGGTTGACCATCGATTATGGGCCTTATGGTTGGCTGGAAAACTACGACCCCGACTGGACACCCAACACCACGGATAGGGCGGAGCGGCGCTACCGCTTCAGTAACCAACCCGGCATTGCGTTCTGGAATCTGGCGCAATTGGCTAATGCGATTTATCCACTGATCGGGAAAGTTGAGCTTTTAGAGCAGGCATTGAATATTTATACCGAAGTTTTTGAAGGACAGTGGAATTGGATGATGGCGCAAAAGCTGGGTTTGGGCCGGTATTGGCCGGAACACGATGACGGCTTATTCGCCGCCTTATTATCCTTACTGCAATCTGTAGAAACCGATATGACGTTGTTTTTTCGGATATTGGGCAAGGTTGAGTTGGGGCAGGCCGGATTGGAAAATGATGGCCCCGAAATGTGGATAGCCCTTTTTAAGGATGCTTATTATGTACCCGAACAGATAACTTCCGACTATGTTTCGAAGTTGGGGCAGTGGTTAAAACGTTATAACCAACGCATCCTTCAAGACAATGTCTCACAGGACATCAGGCGTAACCGTATGGATCGGGTGAATCCGAAATACGTTTTGCGTAATTATTTGGCGCAACTTGCCATAGATAAGGCGGAACAGGGCGATTTTTCGATGATTAATGAATTATTGGAGTTGTTACGCCGTCCCTACGACGAGCAGCTGGAAAAGCAAAGCTTTGCTGAAAAACGTCCCGATTGGGCGCGCCAGCGTCCGGGTTGTTCGATGCTGTCATGTAGTTCATAGCATCAAGTAAGCGAAAAACGAGCTTAACGGTATCAAAAAATTAAGCGAATAATCGGGTTAAATTGTTAAAAGTTAGCGCTTATGTTTTTAAAGATTTCTTTAAAAACAAGTTTCTGAGCAAGATTAATAAAGTTGACTATAATCATCATTTTGATTATACAATATTTTTGCTGGCGTTAGGTTAATCAACATGGGACGACATATTACCGATGCTTAAGGATAATAAACCGCTAACCGATCGTGTTCTTATGGTTTTTTTATTTTTTGTCGTTCTCGCACCTATTGCTCA